>NZ_JANSIC010000144.1:0-6438 GCF_047461955.1 Synechococcus sp. R55.7 | reverse complement strand
GCCCTCATCTCCAACCTCTCTCAGGGGGAGAGGGGGAACTGTCGAGAACGGCTAGCGGGATCCCAGGCGGGAGCGGCTGTTCGCGTCAGCGGTGCGGAGCACTCCGCAGGGGGAAGCCCACGACCAAGATCAAGGTAACCAGAATGATCAAGGTGGAGAGGGCATTGATTTCCGGGGTAACTCCTCGTCGCGCCGTGCTGTAGATCAAAATTGGCAAGGTCAGGCTCTCCGGCCCACTGGTAAAAAAGGAGATGACAAAATCATCTATCGAAAGGGTAAAAGCCAGCAAAGCGGCAGCTTGGATCCCTGGCATGGCCAAGGGCAAGGTGACATAGCGTAGCTTTTGCCAGGTGTTTGCATAGAGGTCATAGGCTGCTTCTTCCAGGGCGGGATCCAAAAGTTGGAGACGGCTGCGCACCACAATAGCCACAAAAGCAATCTGAAACGTAATGTGGGCCAAGATCATCGTCCCCAAGCCCAGCTCAAAGAGGCCCGTGTAAAAGCGCACAAACTGGTAGAACAGCAGCAGCGCGATGGCCATCACAATATCGGGGACGATCACCGGCAACAGCATCAGCCCCTGCAGGATCTTTTTACCGGGGAAGCGATAGCGATACAGCCCATAGCCCAGCAGGGATCCCAGCAGCGTGCTGACCAGCGTGCTGACCAACGCCAGGACGAGGGTATTTTGCGTGGCCTGCCAGACCAGGGCATTCTGAAACAGGGAAAGGTACCAATCGAAGGTAAAACCTGTCCACGCCAGGCCAAAGCGGGCTCGGTTAAAGGAGTAGACGGCGATCAGCAGAATTGGCAGGTAGAGAAAGCCATAGATGGCATAGCTGACTCCCCGCAGCCAGGTGGGTATCCTTGCCAACATTCGGCCAACATTCGTGTGTGGTATCTCAGTTGTCTCTATCCCACTGTAGAGCAGACCGCCAAAATTGCAGCAACTCCCTAGGCTTTATACATCAGCCTGCAACCCTGTCTATCACGCCAAAGTCCGTTATCAATGGGATATCAATGTGAGGTTATCTGTGGCTGGATTTGTTGAATTGATGATGGGATCCCTGAAGCTGTAAAGACGGCAATCAAAGAACGTGAGCCAAACGAAATGTTTTGCTGTTCGCGTTAGGGGGACGGAGTCCTTGCCTTATTCGGGCAACCCGATACCTGTGACTGGGAAATTGGCAGCACAGGCATTCCCCAACGCCGGCAGTGGGCACTTCCGCGAGGATTGCTAAACTTAGGCTCGGAGTGGTGTGAAAAAGCTGCAACCCATGCCCAAAAGCAGTTCTGGTCGTCTTCGAGAAAAACAAAATCCAGAGGAACCGCACGCGAAAACCAAGGGTATGTCTCGGCCTGTCGGTCGCGTCAGCGGGACGGAGTCCAAACCGTTGCGGTGGGGCAATACAGCCTACTGGGAGGCGGTTGGGTTGATGTTGCTAGGGATCCTGCTGATCGTTTATCGCTGGCGGGGCACCCTGCTGATGTTGATCAATCCCGGCTACGTGAATGTGGCGCTGTTGGCTGGGCTGTGTCTGTTGGGCTTGGGGATTGGCCGTTGGCGAGGAGCCAAAGTTGCCTCTTCTGAAGTCCATGCCTCACTATTGGGGCCGCGGCTGGGCGCAGGACTGTTGATCCTGACGGCCCTGCTGGGGTTTTGGGTCGAGCCACGACCACTCTCCAGCCAAACTGCCCTCAACCGAGGGGTATCTCCCTATCTGGGGGTATCTCGTAGCCAGCCGCAGGCTTTTCGCCCCAAGCTCGACCCCCGTCAGCGAACTCTGCTGGACTGGGTGCGCACCTTGGATGTTTACCCGGATCCCTACACCTATGAAGACCAGCCGGTGCGGGTGCAGGGGTTCGTCATTCCTGACGAGCGACCCGACCACTTTGTTATTGCTCGGTTTTTGGTTAGCTGCTGTGCTGCCGATGCTTACCCTGTGGGCTTGCCGGTGCGCTGGCCAGAGGCAGAGCAGTTAACTGCCGACAGTTGGCTGCGTCTGGAGGGGCGCATGGCCGTGGAGCAGCGGGATGGCCAATCTCAGTTGGTAATCGCTGCCGAGCAGGTGGAGCCGATACCGGTGCCGGCCAATCCCTACGCCGACGAGTGAGAGTAGGCGCTCAGATATCGGTTTCGCTCAGCTTGGCGCTCAGGTAATCGAAGGGCTCGGCCACAAAGCTATAGTCTTCGCCGGAGCCAAGCAGCTCCAGGGTGCGGGTTTTCATGTTTTGGATCCCAATCACCGTCGGGGCGATGGGCACGCCGAGGGAGTTGTAGGTCTCCCGTAAGCCGGCCAAGACTCGCTCATCCAAAATGCTGTTGTCGGCAGCCACCAGCGCGTAGGAAGCGTAGCGCAAGAAGTAGTCCATATCCCGCAAACAGGTGGCATAGCGGCGGGTGGTGTAGGCGTTGCCTCCCGGACGAATGAGATCTGGCACCTGGGCGAACATGGCCGCAGCAGCCGTTTTGACGATATCCACTGAGTTGAGATTGATCACGTTTACGGCCTTGATGCGCCGCAGCCCAGAGTCGTAAAAAGCCTTGAGCGCATCCATTGCCTCCCGATCCAAGTAGCGGCCCGTCAGGTCGTAGGTTTTGATCAGTGTGGTTACGGCATCCCGCATATCCCCAGCTCCATTCTTGTGACTTTATTTTGTAAAGTAGCTTGAGATGAAAAAATGAGAAGAGATTTTGCCGGACAACATCCAAAGGTCAGCCCTGGAGAATTGAACCAGAGCCCGGCAACGGCAACGCTTCAGGCTCCCATTCGCCCTCAGAAGTTTAGCATGCGGGGGTTTCTTTCCCACTTCTCTCTGAGGCAATGGCCAATGTTGTTACAAAAATGTAACCTTTCTGCAACACTCTAGGGATCCGGCGACAACACCCGCAGCGGCTTGAGCTGACCTGCCTGACCGTACCCCAAGCCCAAAAACTTGCCCGCCTCGTCCAGCACCCGCAAAGTAGGGGCATCGACAACAGGCCGGTCGAGGAGAATGGCCCGACCCTGCAGCCACTGCTTCGCTTTGGCGGAAGAGAGTTCTACTGCCTCCCAATCGGCAAATCCCCACTCAATGGGCAACAGGGCGGCAGCGGGATCCCCGGATCCCTGCCATTTCTCCAGGGGCAGGCTTTCTGCGATGCGAAAGGGGCCACTTTGCAGCCGTCGCAGCCGGCTCATCAGCCCTCCACAGCCCAATTTTTCCCCCACATCGCGGGCAAGGGCACGAATGTAGGTGCCGGGGCCACAGGCAATTTCTAGATCCACTTCCGGAAAGTCTCCGGCTCGCCAGCCCAGGATGCGCAGTTGCCGAATGACCACCCGTCGGGGTTCCAACTGGAGTTCCGCAGCCTCCACGCCGGCACGGGCCAACTGGTAGAGCTTTTTCCCCTGGCGCTTAAGGGCGCTGTAGAGGGGCGGCACCTGCCAGATCTCGCCGGTAAACTCCCGCAAGCACTGCTCTACCTGCTCGCGACTCAACCCAGGACAAGGGGATCCCAACCGGATCTGCCCTTCGGCATCGTCGGTGTCGCTGCGCTGTCCAAATCGGAAGGTTGCTTGATACACCTTATCTCCCGACAAAAACGACAAAAAGCGTGTTGCCCGTCCCACCGCAATCGGCAAAACCCCCGTTGCCGCCGGATCCAAGGTGCCCCCATGCCCCACCTTGCGGGTGCGCAAGACCCGCCGCACCACTGCCACACAGTCGTGGGAGGTGAGCCCCGCCGGCTTGTCCAGGTTGAGAAAGCCCTCCAGGGATCCCATGCCAGGCATAATATGCATCAACAGTTAAGATTTGTAACTGAGCTGCCCCAGCGCTTAACATGGGGTTAACTTCCGTCTCCAAGTTTGAAGCACCTATGGCTCAGTCTGACCTGTTCTTTCAGCCTATCTGGCAACGCCTCCTGATGATTGCCCCCTTTTTCCTGTGGGGCTCGGCGATGGTGGTGATGCGAGATGCCCTCTCCGAGACCACCCCCCTCTTCATTGCCATTCTGCGGTTGTTGCCGGCAGGGATCCTGGTTCTGGCCTTTCGGCTCTGGCAGGGGCGGGGTTCTGCGTCTCACGCCTGGCATCCCAGAGGGCTGCGCGGCTGGCTATGGGTGTTGGCGTTTGCGCTGGTGGATGGCACATGTTTTCAGGGATTTTTGGCCCAAGGGCTGAAAGAGACAGGGGCAGGCCTGGGATCCGTGCTAATCGACTCGCAGCCGCTGGCGGTGGCTCTGATGGCCACCTGGTTTTACCGCGAGCGGATGGGATCCCTAGGCTGGCTGAGCCTGGGGCTGGGAGTTTTCGGCATTGGCCTCATCGGCCTATCCGGTGGGGGATCCCTGCAGTTGGGGGCCGGCGTCGTTTGGATGTTGATGGCCTCCCTGTCGATGGCCATCGGCACCGTGATGATGCCCAAGGTGGCGGAGGTGGCGGATCCGGTGCTGGCGACGGGCTGGCACATGGTGTTGGGCAGCCTGCCCTTGATCCTGCTGTCGGGACTGACGGAGACTCAGCAATGGCAACACCTGAGCGGAACCCACTGGCTGGGCCTTCTCTACGCTTCGGTGATGGGGAGCGCCTTGGCCTATGCCCTCTTCTTCTATTTCGCCTCTCAGGAAAACCTCACCGAGTTCAGCTCCCTGACCTTCCTCACCCCCATCTTTGCCCTGCTGTTTGGCAGCACCTTTCTGGGGGAATCGCTGACGCGGCTGCAATGGCTGGGAGTGGGCATCACTCTGGTCTGCGTGTATTTGATTAACCACCGGCAAGAATGGCAGGAGCGCCTCCACCTGGGCTGGAAAGGGATCCTCTCAGAGCTGGGTTTAGACTGGCTGGTGAGCGCCTTGAGCACCGTCGAGATCCGCGATGGCAACCCCGACTGATCAAAGCTTGGGCAGGGATCCCTTAGGGGGGCAAGAACCCCATGGCCTCTCTCACCCTTTGTAGCGTTTGCTCGGCGATGGCCCGGGCCTTAGCGGCATTCTCCCGAATCAGAACGAGCAGGTGGTCGGGGTTGCTCCACAGTTCCCGGTAGCGCTGCTGAATGGGCTCCAGGGCAGCGATGATGCTGTCGGCGAGGAGGGGCTTGAACTGTCCCCACCCCATCTCGGCACACTCAGCCGCCACCGCCTCCTTGCTTTTGCCGGAGGTGAGCATGTAAATCGTCAACAAATTGTGGGCTTCGGGACGAGCCGGATCGTCAAAAGTAATGCCCCGAATGGGGTCGGTCTTGCATTTTTGGATCTTCTTGCGGATGGTATCCGGGTCATCCAGCAGATGGATACGGCTGAAATCCGAGGGATCCGACTTGGACATCTTGCGCGTACCATCGGTCAAGCTCATTACCCGCGCCCCCTCCGGACGAATCAGGGCCTCTGGGATCAGAAACACCTCTCCAAAACGGTCATTGAAGCGGCGAGCGATGTCCCGACACAGCTCAATATGCTGCCGCTGATCCTCCCCCACTGGCACATACTTGGGTTGGTAGAGCAAAATATCCGCCGCCTGCAAAATCGGGTAGCTGAACAAGCCAACGCTGGTCTCCTCTCCCTGTTTTTCTTTCTTCTCCTTGTATTGGATCATGCGCTCCGCCCAGTTCATGGGGGTGATGGTGTTGAACAGCCAGGCCAGCTCCGTATGGGCAGGCACGTGGGACTGGACGAATAGCACGCAATGCTCCAGGCTGAGACCGCAGGCCAAATAAAGGGCAAACAGCGAACGGGTTCGCTCCCTCAGCAGCTTAGGATCCTGAGGAACGGTGATGGCGTGTTGATCGACGATGCAAAAAAAGTTCTCGTAGTGCTCCTGCTCGGCCACCCAATTCTTAATCGCCCCCAAGTAATTGCCCAAATGCAGTTCGCCAGAGGGCTGAATGCCAGAGAGGGTGCGCGGCTTGGCCATAGGGAAAGCAGATCTCAAACGCCAACAAGACGGAGGACAAGAGCAAGGAAAGTCTTTTTCAGGATATCAAGAGAGGCGCAACCCGTTGGTTCATGATGGAAAAAAGACGCCCAACCCCACACCATGTCAGACTCAGAACCCGAACTGTTGCGTGCTGCCAACCACTATGTGCTGCTGATACCGGGCTTGCCGGAGCAATTTCTCAGCCCCGAGGAATTGCAGGAGTTTCTCATGCGGCTGTTGCAGGAACATCCCCACTTGGTGGATGCAGATCTGGCCCGCTATCCCACCCCTCAAGCGCAGGCACAGCGGCTGATCGACACCGCCTGTGAGATCGAAGTTTCCCCCGGCGAAACCGTGCAGTGGCATCCTGTGCGCCTGAGCAAGCGCTCCTCGACACGGTCTTAACAGGCTCGGAAGTTCCTTGGCCAAGCCGTTCGCAGCCTCGTTGCAGCAGCGTTGCAGTTCCCCTCCCGCAGGCATAGCAAAAACCTCACCAGAGGTGGGGCGGGCAGTACGGGGTTGTGTTTCGGATCCCGCCTTG
>NZ_JANSIC010000143.1:4177-6468 GCF_047461955.1 Synechococcus sp. R55.7 | reverse complement strand
AGCTGCCTATTGCAGCATCAAAAAAAGAAAGTCTTCTAGGTTGGTTAGGAAGGTCAGCACCTCAGCGGTTGTTCGTTCTTCATCTGGGGATCCCAACTGGACGGCCTGTTGAATCAGCTCTCGAACCGGCGTTGGTCCTTGAAGCAGTGGCGCCAACCAGCTCACTTTCTCGGCAGGGATGCTGATCCGCCCGTGGGTGGCCCCTGTCCACTGCATTTCGTAGGGCCGCTTCTCTTGCAGGGCTTTGCTGTACTCCTGGCGAAAGCGGGGGTTGTCCATCAACAGGGGATTGAATTGTACGGATCCCGACAGCCAATCTTCGTCGCTCCAGGGCAGCACCGGCGAAGAGCCGGCATGCTCGGCCCAGAAGTCGATGAGGCGATGGACAGGGCGAAGGAGTTCATACAGATGCAGCCGCTCCATGATGCTGAGGGTTGCCAACCGCTGCCGCACAAACTCAGGCACCTCTTTAAACAAAGACTCCACCGACCAGTCGGGCCTATCCACCAAGCTCAAAAAGCTCAACCCCGCCTGCTGCAACATGCGAAACAGGTCGGGGATCGTGAACCCCTTGTCGTTGGAGAGTAGGTAATTATTCATAATGGCCGCATCTTCGGCATAGTTGGCCGGGTTCCAGAGCACCGCCTGGGCCACTTCTTCTCGCAGGGATCCCATGAACTCCCGCACATTCTTGGCCCCTACTGCTGGCGGAACGTCAAATTGCCCCACCTTTTGCAACCCCTCTTGCAGGCGGAAAAACACCTGCCGTTGGTAGCGGCTGTGGAGATTGGCCCGGATGATGCCATCGGGCTTGAGGACATTTTTCATCGCCCGCAGGCCCTCGGTGGGATCCTCCAGCAAATACAAAACATCATTGAGGCTAATGAAATCGAATTGGATCCCCAGGCGATCCAGCTCCAGCAGATTGAGGACATAAAATTCGGCATCTGTGAAGCCGTGGTGGCGCAGGCGTTCCTCGGTAAGCTTGACCGAAGCCGGAGACAGATCACAGGCAACGATCTGGGCCCCTGGATTGGCCTCAGCCATCATCAACGTTTCCCAACCGGAGCCACAGCCGGCATTCAACAAAACCTTGCCCTCTGGCGGGACGATAGCATGGGTGCGCAGGTACTGAGCCGTGGTGTAGCTCATCTTAAACATCTCCGGCAGGGCGTTGCGGGCCGTCTGCGAGAGGGGCACATTGGGGTAAGGCAAAGCCTCGTAAAGGCTTAAAGCCCGTTCTGAAGCCGAGAGGGCGGAGCTGGCCATGGGCAGGGGAAAGGCTCAACGGTTCAATTTATGATTGAGTGTAGCCCTGGTCGCGACAGCCTCAGGGATCCGCAAAAAACTTGCCATGGCTACTGCTTCCTTGCCCCGTCGCCGCTCTCGCTTCTCCCTGGCAGGCACTCTGGCCGCCGTTGGGGGGGCGTTTCTGTGTGGGATCCTGGTGGTGCGGCTGCAATTGCCGATGCTGGAGCGGATCAATCTGGGAGAATTGGAAAATGCCGAGGCCCGCAAAAACCGCAACATTGCCCTGGCCAATACGCTGGGGTGGCTGGGCTACCGCAACTTGGGGGCTTCCTGGCTGTGGCTGGAGCTGATCCAGTACTACGGGGATGCACCGGCCCGCGCCCAGACTGGCTATGGCCTGGCCTACGACTACTTCGATCACATGCTGCGGCTGGATCCCCGTTTCTTCTTGGGCTACCGGCTCTCTAGTTTGGTGTTGGCCTATCGGGCCGGCCAGCCGGAAAAAGCCGTCGAGATTTTGGATCGCGGCTTGCAGCAGTTCAACCCCCAAAACAACCCTGACGCCTGGCGACTTTATGTGGATCGCGCCCTACTTAACTTTATGTTTCTGGGGGACGCGGAAGCGGGCCGCACCGATTACTACCAAGCTGCTGCCTGGCGAGAGCAGGTGGGCCTGCCTGGAGATGAATTTCGCCAGTTGGGGGATAACATTGCCCGCAGCCCCCTCAGCCGCCGTTCCCAATTCGATGTTTGGCTGAGCGTGTATAACTCCACCACCGACCGGGATACCCGCCTGTTTGTCTTGGAACAACTGGTCCAGTTGGGTACCGTGCTGCAAACGCTGCCTACGGGGGAGATCGAGATCCTGCCCCCTCCTCTGCCCGACTTCCCCGACGAAGAACCCTATCGCTTGCGCCTGTGATTTGATCCGGGGGACAAAGATTGCGCCTTAGGGCTGTGACGTTGCCCCAAAAGGTGAGCTAAACTCTAACCCAAATTAAGCCAACCCAACGGGCCGACTCTTCAAGAGCCGCAGCTTT
>NZ_JANSIC010000143.1:0-4077 GCF_047461955.1 Synechococcus sp. R55.7 | reverse complement strand
CTATCTTATTATTTCTTAACTTTTGTTCTTGTTCTGCACAATAGGAGTGACCCCCATGACCTCAAGAACTTCCCTTCTGATGACTGTGGCTGTCCTTTCGGGCAGTTGGCTTGTTCTTCCGGCGGCAGCACAATCTTCCGGGACGGCCCGGGTGCGGTCGGTGGTGGATGGGGATACCTTCTGGGCGGACTTGAACGGCAGGCCAACCCGTTTCCGTCTGGCCTATGTGGATGCGCCGGAGCTGACCCAAGGGCGCTGGGGGCGGCTATCCCAAGAGGCTCTGCAAAACTTGCTCCCGACGGGATCCCTGGTGCAGGTGGATACCCTCTATGTCACACCGGAAGGGCTTCACATTGCCCAGGTGTACAACGCCGATGGTTTGGTGAATTTGGAGATGTTGCGCCAGGGTCAGGCGGTGGTTTACGAGCGCTTTTTGCACGGGGCCAATCGGCAACGCTACCTAGAAGCCCAAGAGGCGGCCCAAGCGGCGCGGTTAGGCTTCTGGCAGCAACGCAATCCGGTGATGCCTTGGGAGTTTCGGGAGACGGCCACGCAAACCTCGGCCTTTGCGGGGGTCAATGTTTTGGATGGTTCTTTGATTCGTGAAAATCCGGCGGCGGCTGCGGGTGTGGGGATTGCTACTGCGGTGGTGATGGTGGGTCTGAGCAAGGTGCTGTGGAGAAAGCCCAGCCGACAGAGGGTGAGCATCCGGCAGATGGAGCGGGATCTGAAACAATTGCAGCGCAGCCTGACCACAACCCTGGCCAGTCGCAAGCAACTGGAACGGCGGTACGACGAAATTTTGCAAAAGGCCGAAGATTGGTTTGTCAGGGCTGAGAAAGCCAGCCAACAGAACCAGGATGACCTTGCCCGCGAGGCTTTGGTTCGGCGCAACCAGCACATGAGCGCAGCAGAAGCGGTTCGCAAATCTTTGGATGAAGTTGAAGCACAGGTGGCAACCCTTCGCGAAGGCATTTCCCGCCTGGAAAGCCAGATCTCGATGGCCAAGCTGGAGCGGGAGATGAACAACTGACGCGAACGCAACCATGCCCAACTCCTCTTTTGCGTCTTTTGCGCTAGAGGAGGGGATCTGCGCACTTGGGCTAAGGCAAGGACGGGGGCAGGTTTTGCAGGATGGTGCGGACAACTGCTGCTGAGTTGAGCGCCGCCGTTTGAAAAAAGCTCAAGAAATCCGTATCGTCCCCTGCATCGCTAACCGAGCGCACCAGCAAACAAGGGATCCCGGCTTCTTGCGCTACTCGCACCACGGCTGCCCCCTCCATCTCCACAACCAAAGCGCCGGTGCGTTCTCGGATTTGTCGGCGTAGGTCTGCGTCGGCCACAAACACATCGCCGGTGGCCACCAAGCCTTGATGGATGACGGGATCCCGGCCTTGTAGGGGGTGGAGAGGGATCCGCTCGGGGTGGGCCACGATCAGGTCGTAGAGAGCGCTATCGGCTTCTGCCAAGGGGTGGCGCAGCTCTGGGATAAAGTCGATCCCCAAGACAAAGCCCTCGGGTCGTCCGGTGCCAAAGTCGTGCTCAATCGCCGCATGGGCCAGCACCACATCTCCCATGTGCAGGTGATCGGCCAAGGCCCCGGCCACACCGGTAAAAATGATCCCCTGCAAAGGGAAATGGGCCACCAACAGAGCCGCCGTGGTTGCCGCCCGCACCTTGCCCACCCCACCTTGTACCACCACCACCGGTTGCCCCGCCAGGGATCCCTGGTGGAACTGTCGCCCCAGATGGGTATGGATGGAGCAGGTTTCCATTGCTGCGGTGAGCATGGCCACTTCCTCGGGCAGGGCTCCAAGAATACCAATGGCTTTCTGGGGGAGATGAGATGGAGATTCCATAGAGCTTCCCTCAGGTTCTTCGAAAGACTTTTGAACAGGCTCTCTCTCCAGTTGGCGGGGGGGATCGCTTGCCCTCACCTGTCCGGCCACTTAGTGAACCATTGCCAACGGTTTCATTCTCGCCTGAGTTGAGGATCCCAAAGCGATGACCGGATAGGTCGGAGTCTTAGGCGGTATAGCGGTATAGTTGAGGTGGTTGGATAGGGAATAGGGGGAAGACCATGGTCTACAGTGAGCCGCTCATGAGCACCTTTAACCCTTCGCCAGAGGTTTTTCCAGAGTCCGTTCGCTACGTTGAGGTTGTCTCGGCGGTGGTTTCCAGCCTCAAGGAGGATGCCGCCTACGAGAACCACGAGCAAGGTCACACCTGGAAATTCACCTACGGCACGGCAGAAGTGTTCGTCCATTTGAGCGGCGAATCCCCAGAAGACACCCTTTTGGTATGGTCTCCTGTTCTCTCTCTGCCGGTGGCAGAACCGGCCAAGCTGATGCAGAAGCTCCTGGAGAAGAATTGGAGCGACACCCTAGAGGCGCGCTTTTGCATCTGGAACAACCAGGTGGTGCTGAACCACTACCGCACCTTGGAAGGGATCACAGCGGGCGAAATTTCCCGGGCCATCACCATTGTGGCCAGCTTGGCCGATGAATATGATGAGCCCCTCCAGGCGGAGTTTCCCAAAGTTTAGGGTCTGGCTTTGCCGGGATGGGATCCCAGGGATACTGGCTCCCCTACCGCGTGGCCTCTGGGGCCCGGCAAATGGAGCAGGATGCCTGGCTTCTGCAGCGGCTGCGCCATGACCCTCACCCCTGCCTGCGCTTTTATGGCTGGGATCAGCTTACCCTCTCGCTGGGACGGCACCAGGTTTGGCCAGATCCCCTGCCAGGGATCCCGATTGTGCGCCGACCCACGGGGGGAAGGGCGGTGCTCCATCAGGCGGCTGAGGATGCAGCAGAGCTGACCTACAGCTTGGTGTTGCCCCTTTCTTACTTGCAAGCCAGGTTGCCCAGTTTGCAGCGGGCCTGGGTGTACGACTTCTGTTGCCGCTTTTGGGTGCAGGGGTTGGCGGAGCTGGGCATTGCCATAGATGAGCCCGCTTTTGCTCACGGCCGAAGCCACCGGGATCCCGGCTACCGCAACAAGACCAGTTGCTTTGCCTCCCGTACCCGTGCTGACTTGAGCTGGCAGGGCAAAAAGCTGATGGGCAACGCCCAACTGTGGCAACCTTGGGGGATCCTGCAACAGGGATCCCTCCTATTGCAACCCAATCTAGAGCTGTGGGAACGGTATCTGCCCGGCTCGCAGGTGATTGGTATCTACGACATTTGCCCCACGGCGCCAGGGATCCCTGCTTTGATCGAACATTTTCTCCAGGCCGCCCGGGAGTGCTTTGAAGTGGAATGGCAAGAAGAAGCCTGGCTCCCTTGGCCGGACTGAGGGCCGGTTGCTGTTAACAATTACTAGCAACAAGAAGCGGCTTGTCTCAACCGTTCCCCAACTCCCCTCTCTCCCTGGGAAAAGGACTGCCAGTCTAGCCGAGACAGCTGTGCTAGAACCTAGGCAGCGCTCAGCCAGGTAAGCCATGCCGAAAGTTTGGGCGGCAGTTTTGCTAGTTGTATCCCTGCTGCCGCAGCCCGCTTGGGCCATTACCCTTGAACAAGTGCCCAACCCCCGCCGTCAGTATGGAGGGTGGGTTTCCGATACCGCCAACATCCTCAGCAGCAGCACCGAAAACGAGCTCAACCGTCTTATCACTCAGCTTGAGCAGCGCACCAGTGCCGAGATGGCAGTGGTTACCGTGCCGAATACTCAGGGATATGCAACACCAAAAGACTTCACCACGCAGCTATTTAACTACTGGGGGATCGGCAAGGCAGGCCAAAACAACGGGGTTTTGTTTCTCATCTCGGTAGGGGATCGGCGGGTGGAAATCGAAACGGGCAGGGGCCTGGTCGCTATCCTCCCCGACAGCCGAGTCCAGCAGATTATCGACCAGCAGATCCTGCCTCGGTTTCGCAATGGGGATTTTGATGGCGGCACTCTGGCGGGGGTGCGGCAGTTGACCTCGGTGTTGCAGGGCCAGCCCGTTGCAAATGTTCCTGCGGCAGCTTCTGGAGTTACCACCTCAACGAT
The DNA here is from genome assembly GCF_047461955.1 of Synechococcus sp. R55.7. Taxonomy (NCBI): domain Bacteria; kingdom Bacillati; phylum Cyanobacteriota; class Cyanophyceae; order Synechococcales; family Synechococcaceae; genus Synechococcus; species Synechococcus sp. R55.7. The sequence continues at coordinate 87 of NZ_JANSIC010000143.1, read as the reverse complement.
TGCAACTTCTTCTGGGGCAGTGGCCCAGGGCATTGATTCTTCCCTGGTGGAAGGGATCCTGCTGCTGCTGGGGATCATCATTTTGGG
>NZ_JANSIC010000142.1:0-6494 GCF_047461955.1 Synechococcus sp. R55.7 | reverse complement strand
GATCCCTCTCTAGCGATCCACCAGGCGCAGCTCGAAGGTGAGGATGTTGGCGGCCAAAATCTCCAAAGCCCCGCCCTCGATAAGGTCGCGAGTGAGGGCAGCTCCGGAGCCACTTTGTTGGATCAATTCGCGGCTGCGGCGCACCGTCTCCTGTCGCTGGGGGTCGTCCACAACCACCTGCCGCTGATTGGACAGGCTGAGGCGATAGAAATTGGGCAGATCCCCCCGGGTGGCATCAATGGCCAGATTGGTCTCTTCAGGGGCTACGCGGAAGGGGGCACGGGCGGTGAGCAGAGCCACCTGGATATCTTGGTCTCGCCCATCAAGGCCCTGCAGCTCGGATATATCGATCTGGAAATTGAGGGTATCGCGGTCACGGGTAAGGCGATTAACCCGTACCTGGTTAAAGCCAACGGCAAACTCTCGTTCCGGCTCTCCAAACCGCTGGATGGTGGCTTGCAAGACCGACTCTTCGTTGAGGGGGGTAACCCGAATGAGGTAATCCCAGTCCCGCACAAAGGTGTACTCGTTGGGCCCCACACGGACGTTGGGATCCACCAAGTTGGCGGTAGGGCCAGGGCTGCCGGCCCGGCTGAGAGCTACCATGTACCAGTAGTTGGGGCTGATGGGCAAACCCAGGGTCATGCGTACTTCCAGCACTGGCCGCGCCCAAGCGGCAACAGCCGTGAGAGCCGTTATGGCCATGGCTCCCAAGCAACTCCACAGCCAGCGCTGAGGAGGAAAATTAAGCTGCGGCGGGCAAGAGCAAGTGATGGCTGGGGTTCTCATTCAAGCCTCTTCAACTCTCCGGCAGGTGGCGGCAGCCTGAACTCCTTTCCTGCTCACTCTGGAACAGTCTAGCCAGGAATGGCGTGCCCTCAACAGGGGATCCCAAGGGTCGGCGGCGGAGCGCCAGCAGAAGTTTTCGTTAAGCAGTGATGATTCGGTGTGGAGGATGGCTATGCGCATTGCTCAGATTGCCCCTTTGCATGAGAGTGTGCCCCCCAAGCTCTACGGCGGCACTGAGCGGGTTGTGTCTTGGCTCACCGAAGAGCTGGTGCGGCGGGGGCATGAGGTGACGTTGTTTGCCAGCGGCGACTCCCAAACCCAGGCTCGCCTCATCCCCTTTCGGGAGCGGGCTTTGCGTTTGGATCCCACGGCCATCGACACAGTGGCTCCTCATGTTTTGATGGTCGAGAAAGCCTTTCAGATGGCCGACGAGTTTGACATTATCCACGGCCACATCGACTACTATCCCTATGCCCTGGCCCGTCGCCACCCGCAGGTTTCTTTTTTGGCCACCCTACACGGGCGACTGGACATTCCGGAGCTGCAGCCCCTCTACACCGAGTTTCAGGACATTCCGGTGGTCTCCATCTCCAACGCCCAGCGGCTGCCGCTGCCCCAGGCCCGCTGGGTGGGGACGGTCTACCACGGCTTGCCCCTGGATCTCCACCGTTTCTATCCAGAAAAGGGGGACTACCTGGCCTTTTTGGGCCGGGTCTCCCCGGAAAAAGGGCTGGACACGGCTATTGAAATTGCGGCGCGGGCAGGGATGCCGCTGAAGGCTGCTATCAAGATCGATGCGGTGGATCGCCAGTACTACGAGTTAGAAATTAAGCCTTTGGCCAGTCGCCACCCCAATGTGGAGATCATAGGGGAAATCACCGACCAAGAGAAAAGCGAGTTTTTGGGCAAGGCCTATGCGGTGCTGTTTCCCATCCGCTGGCCGGAGCCCTTTGGGCTGGTGATGATTGAAGCGATGGCCTGTGGCACGCCGGTAATTGCCACCCGTTTTGGCTCAGTACCCGAGGTAATGGCCGACAGGCGCTCCGGCTTTATTGTCGACTCGGTGGAGGAAGCAGTGGAGGCTGTGGAGAAGGTGGGATCCCTGAGCCGAGCCGGGGTGCGGCAGGTGTTTGAGGAGCGGTTCAGCGTGGAAAGAATGGTGTCGGACTACGAGGCTCTCTACCGCCAACTGGTGAACGAGCGGCAGGAGATGTCGCGAAGAAGGCAGCTTAATAAGGCTTAGATGGGCCAAGTAGCAGCTAGGGCTGCTGGGCTGCATCGGGGGGCCCCTGCTTCTTCGCCTTCTTTGAGTGGACCGATAGCAGTAAGCTGTTCGCGTAGGAGACCGGCTGGATAGGGATCGAGAAGACCGAGATGGCAGAAGACATCATCCAAATTCAAGATCAGTACTACATCCGGGCCAGCGCCTCTTGGGTGGAGGCACGCTCTCATGTTCTCAAGCATGACAACTGCTTTGCCATCTTTGACCGGCGAGGGAACATGCGCCCCCTCGGCATCCGGGATCATGGCCTCTTCCGGGACGACACCCGCTTTTTGTCCCGCTGGGTGTTGGACTTGCAGGGAAAGCAGTTCCTGCTGCTCAGCTCAGAGGTGCGGGAAGACAAAGATATTTTGGCGGTGGATCTGACCAACCCGGAGTTCACCACCTCAGAGGGGCAGTTTATCGGTCAAGATACCCTGCATGTTCTACGGACTACTTTTCTGTGGAACAACGTAGCCTACGAGCGCATTCGCATTCACAACTACGGCTCGGAGCCGTTTCGCGTGCCGATTACCCTGCGCTTTGAGGCGGACTTTGCCGATATTTTTGAGATCCGGGGCATCCGACGGGCCCAGCGGGGTCAAGTGCTGCCGGCCCAGGTGAACCCTGAGGGAGTGGTTCTCCGCTACCGCGGCTTGGATGGAGTGGAGCGGCAAACCCAGTTGCAATTTTTGCCGGCGCCGGAGCTAGTGTCGGAGAAGCTGGCGCAGTGGTGGGTGCCTTTGGCCCCGCAGGAGGAACGGGATTTGGAGCTGAGGGTGATCTGCAGCTACGGCGGGGAGGAGATTGCCCCTTTGACCTACCAGGAGGCTCTGCAGGCGGAGCGGGAGCAAAGGGCTTCCTTGCGGGCGCAAGCCCACCGGATCGACACCGGCAATGCTCAGTTTAACGATTGGCTCAACGCCTCACGGGATGATCTGCTGATGATGCTCACCCGCACTCCCTACGGGCTTTATCCCTATGCGGGGGTGCCTTGGTTTACCACGGTCTTCGGGCGCGACGCCCTGATCACCGCCCTGGCCACTCTCTGGTGGTTTCCAGACTTGGCGCGGGGGGTGCTGCTGTATCTGGCGGCCCACCAGGCCCAGGAGGTGGATCCCAGCCGCGATGCCGAGCCTGGCAAGATCCTGCATGAGCAGCGCTCCAGCGAGATGGCCAAGACGCGCGAGATCCCCTTTGGCAATTATTTCGGCAGCATTGACTCCACCCCTTTGTTTGTGGTGCTAGCAGGGCGCTACGTGCGCCGCAGCGGCGATCTAGAGCTGTTGCGGCAGCTCTGGCCAAACATCGAAGCAGCCCTGCACTGGATGGACACTTACGGGGATCCCGATGGGGATGGCTTTCTGGAGTACGCGGGCAAAGCTCACCGGGGCCTGCGCAACCAGGGCTGGAAAGATTCTGAAGATGCCATCTTCTACCCGGACGGATCCCTGGCAGAACCCCCCTTGGCCCTGTGCGAGGTGCAGGGCTATGCCTACGAAGCTAAGCAGTTGGCAGCAGAGATGGCCGAGCTGCTGGGGCGGCAAGAGCAAGCAGCCCAGTTGCGACAACAAGCGGAAAAGCTGCAGCAGCAGTTTTGGGATCACTTCTGGTGCGAAGAGTTGGGGGGCTATGCCCTGGCTTTGGATGGCCAGAAGCAACCCTGCCGGGTGCGCAGCTCCAACATGGGCCACTGTCTGTTTTCGGGGATTGCCCATCCCGAGCATGCTGCCTGCATTGCCCGGCAACTGCTGGAGCCAGCTTTCTTCAGCGGCTGGGGGATCCGCACGGTGCCGGAGGGAGAGGGGCGCTACAACCCCATGTCCTACCACAATGGCTCCATCTGGCCCCACGACAATGCCTTGATTGCCGCAGGCTTATCTCGCTATGGCTTCAAGGGCGAAGCGGTGCGGGTCTTGACAGCGCTGTTCGATGCCAGCCAGTTTCTGGAGCTGAAGCGGCTGCCGGAGCTGTTTTGTGGCTTTCGGCGGCGACAGCGGGAGGGCCCCACCCTTTATCCGGTGGCCTGTCTGCCCCAGTCTTGGGCGGCGGCCAGTGTGTTTTTGCTGCTGCAGGCTTGTCTGGGGCTGGAGATCGACGGGCTGGCTCAACGGGTACATTTGACCAAGCCCACTCTGCCCCTGTGGCTGCCCCACGTCATCCTTGAGAATGTGCAGGTGGGCCAGGGATCCCTGGACATCGGTCTCTATCTGCAGTCAGGAGGGGTGGGGATCAACATTCTCAGGAGTGTGGGGGACGTGGAATTGACGGTGAAATAGTTGCAAAATTCAAGACATCCGCAACACAACCTACAACTAAGTTTCACCTGCCAAATGTGGCGATAGGGACACAACTCAACAGTTCAGACAGCCTCTCCCTATCCCACATCACCCACATCATCAGAAGTTCTACTCTTGAATGTAGAGCTGATCCAAATTCCACAATGGCCCCAGAATGGGTCGGGGATCCACCCCTTGAATGCGGTTGCGCAGGGCTGAGAGAACCAGGGGGTTGAAAGTGCCAATTTGGGGCAGCTGTTCCTGGATGATGATTTGAAACCGGTCGTAGAGGGCCTTGCGCTTTTCAAAGTCTAGCTCCCGCACCCCTTCGATAAAGATGCGGTCGATCTCCCGTTCCCAATCGCTGACCTCAACCCCTTCTGCCGGGTTGCCGGGCAAATCTCCCAGATTAAAGAGGTGCAAACGGCCGTCGCTGCGCCAGATGTTGGAGCCGTTGTTGGGCTCGGTGCCGCCGCCACCAAAGCCCAGCAGCAGGGTTTCCCAGTCGCGGCTATCGGTGCGCTGCACCAGGGTGTTGAAGGCGATGGGGGTAAAATCAACGGTGATGCCGATCCGCTCCAGATCAGCTTTGATCAACGCGCCGGTGGCCTCCCGCTGATTGTTGCCGGCGTTGGTGAGCAAGGTGAAACGGACACGGTTGCCCTCGGAATCCCGCAGGTGGCCCTCAGCATCATAGGTGTATCCGGCATCGAGGAGCAGTTGCCGCGCTTTTTCAGGGTTGTAGTCGTAGGTGGGCAAGCCCTCTTCGGGGCTGAGGTAGAAGGGGCTGGCGGGGGAGAAGACCGAGTGCTGGATCTGGCCCAACCCTTGCAGGACGCTATCGACGTAAAACTGCCGGTTCATGGCGTGGGCCACCGCCCGGCGGAAGTTCAAATCGTTAAACCAGCGGCTTTTGACGGGATCCACAAAAGGCCGCCCGGTCTGGGGGTTACGGGCGCGGCTGAGGTTGAAGGCAAAGAAACTGTTGTTCAATGTCTGGCCGAGATTGTAGATGGTGAACTGATCCCGTTCTTCTTCCCGCTTCAAGAGCTGAAAATCTCTCCCCCGCACCGAAAACACGTCGGTCTCGCCGGAGCGAAACTGCAGCAGCGCGGTGTCCTCTGAGTCCACAATGCGCAGGATTACCCGTTCAATGCGCGGGATCCCTTCCCCTTTCCAGTAGTAGGGATTGGGCCGGTACACCAGCCGCTGGCCGGGGGTGTATTCCTGCAAGATATAGGGGCCGGCCCCCACCAACTCCTGCACCGGCGTGTCGATACCCCAGGTTTGCAAGAAAAGGGGGTTGCCCCGGCTGTCCAACTGCTCGACAGTGGGCTCGAGGATGTGCTTGGGCAAAATAGGGGATCCGGCCTGCAGCAGAAAGGGAGCGAAGGGCTCCGGCAAAACGAACTCAATCCGCCGCTCGTCCAGCGCCCGCACCTGAGGCAATGCTCCGGCTTCTCCAATTCGCTTCACATCCCGCGCAGAAGTCGGGATCCGCTCGTCGAAGATGATGCGGTTGAAGGTAAAGTCCACATCTGCTGCTGTCAGAGGCTCTCCATCCGACCAGCGCAGCCCCTCCCGCAAGGTAAAGACATACCGCAAGCCGTCCTCAGACACTTCCCAGCCTTCCGCCAGCTCCGGTTTGGGCAAGAGGGTATCCTCATCCAAGGTGACCAAGCCCGCCTCTAGGTAGGCGATAGCGTCGCGGCTGGAGCTTTCGGCGGCCAAATAGGTGTTGAAGGTTTTGGGATCTGAAGTCACTGTGGCGATCAAATGGGGCGGGCGGGCAGGGGTAGCACAGGCACCAAGCCAGAGCAGGAGGATCCCTAGTAGAGAGACAAAAAGGTTCCTCCTGAGTCGGTTTGCCGAGGTGTTGTTTTGGCCCGCCATTTCTTTTGCCAAGTCGTTGTTCCAAGCAAGTTTGGGACGGCTCGCCCGCATCCCGCGCCCTGTGGCCCAAGCGCTCCGCGCTGCTGAGGCCCTCACCCCCAGCCCTTCTCCTAGAGGAGTAGCCCCCCTCCCGGCCCCTTTCCCAGAGGGAAAATTGGGGATCCAGGTAATGGGTGGTTTGACTGCGACTTGGGCAGATTCTGCGTTTTTGAGGGAGCGATTGCTTGCCAGTTTGGCAGCTCAGGCAGTGGGGTGACCAGGTTCTTTTCAGA
>NZ_JANSIC010000141.1:3706-6578 GCF_047461955.1 Synechococcus sp. R55.7 | reverse complement strand
GATCCCCACAGCAATGCTATCGCTTCTGACCATTCCACCGTAGCTCCGTAGGTATCGCCCGTGTGTCCTCCCAACTGGCGGTAGATCCAGTAGCCCACGGCCCAAGCCCCCAGGGCGGATCCCAGCGTCCAGAGCAGCAAAGGGGGCCAAGCCAAGATCCCAGCCCAGCCCAACCCCCCGGTGATGGCCAGCACAAGCAGAGTGCCCGGCCACAGGGATCCCGGCAGGGAAGTGGAGTCTTTGAGGAAGCGGGCGGATCCCTGCTCTCGCAGATAGGGGTACAGGGCAATGGCGAGCAACTGGCCCCAACGCCCCCAGGCGGGCACCAGCAGCAAGAGGGGCCAAGCTCGAACGCTGCTCAGGGCAGCAAATTTCAGCAGCAGCAGCAGCACCAAGGCCAGTACCCCATAGGCCCCGGTGTGGCTATCGCTCATCACCTGCAGACGGCGACGGGATCCCTGCAAGTCAGATTTTTGCCCATCCTCAGTTGACCGTTCCGGATCCCCTTTGTAAGGATTCTTGTGGACATTGATCGCCAAGCCATCGGCAGTATCGGCCACCCCGTCCAGGTGCAGCCCACCGGTCAAGAGAACCCACAGGGCCAAGAGCAAAGCGGCCCGCACCGGATTGGGGAAAATCTGCAGCAGGATCCCAGCCAGGGAGAGGATCCCGCCCAGCAACACACCTACCCCTGGCAGCCAGGCGGCAATGCCCTCAAACGGCAAGTCTCCGACCCACCCCAGAGGCAGGGCCGTGTAGAAAGTCAAGGCTGCCCAGAAGCGCCGCAATCGCTCAGTCCTTGAGTCTGTGTAAAGGGATCCGCCAATCCAGCCCTCTGGGAGAGAAAATAGGAATCCTTGCGAACGGTGCGCCCCACCACAATGGTGAGCTTGACAATGGTGAGCTTGGCCACCAAAGCTCCGATGGCGCCCACCGCGGCCAACACCAGAAAGAGGGCTGCTTTTTCAGAAAGACTGGGATCCGCGGAGTCTGGTTCGAGTTCATGCTGAAGATCCTCCATCGCGCGGGTTGGCAGTTCCAACTCAGTCTGCCTTAGGGGGCCGGGAACTCTCTTGGATCCCTTGCCCCGGCTCTCCCTGAGAGCTAGAAGGAATGGGCCCCAGAGTCACCGGATGTATTCCTTCAACACGCTGTTGCGGTTGGGGTGGCGCAACTTGCGCAGAGCCTTAGCCTCGATCTGCCGGATTCGCTCACGGGTGACATTAAAGATCTGGCCGATCTCCTCCAGCGTTTTCATGCGGCCATCATCCAAGCCGTAGCGCAACTTCAACACATCCCGTTCGCGGGCGGTGAGGGTTTCCAAAACGCTTTCCAGATCTTCTCTGAGCAAGACTTTGGCCACCCGATCCTCCGGCGTCTCCCCATCCGACTCGATAAAGTCTCCCAGCCGAGAATCCTCTTCCTTGCCGATGGGGGTTTCCAAAGAGATGGGAAGCTGGGCCGACTTGGCGATAAAGCGCAACTTCTCGATGGTGATCTCCATGCGGGTGGCGATCTCCTCTTCGGTGGGCTTGCGGCCCAATTCCTGGGAAAGCAACTTGGTTACCTTTTTGATGCGGGAGATCGTCTCGTAGAGGTGGACAGGCAGGCGAATGGTGCGGGATTGGTCGGCAATGGCGCGGGTGATGGCCTGTCGAATCCACCACGTCGCATAGGTGGAGAACTTGTAGCCCTTCTCGTGGTCGAATTTCTCGGCTGCCCGAATCAGGCCCAGGGATCCCTCCTGAATCAGATCTTGAAAAGACAGGCCCCGGTTCATGTACTTTTTGGCGATGGACACCACCAAACGCAGATTAGACTGCACCATCTTTTCTTTGGCCCGCCGCCCCCGATGCAACCGCCGCCGAAATTCCGGCAAGGACATCTTGACCTCTTCTGCCCAGAGGGTGTCTGGCACCTCTTCTGGGTCTGACCAGAGGCCCATACGCTGAAAAACGGCCTCGCGAGCGCGCTCTAGCTCCAGCAGATCGGCAATTTTTCGGGCCAGCTCGATTTCTTCATCGGCCCGCAGCAGCCGAATACGCCCAATTTCCTGCAAGTAGACCCGGATAGAGTCATCGGTGTAGGGCTTTTTCTTACTGGCCGCTTTGCGCTTTGAGCGACCTTTGGCACCGGCGGCGGCAGTCTCTCCATCCTCCTCTGCTGCCTCTTCGTCGTCGTCATCCTCATCAAAAGCATCAGTGTCACCGGTATCCAGTTCGCTCTCGAGGGTATCTGTCTCGGTGTCCAACTCCAGGGCGCTGGAAGGTGGATTTTCCAGATCCGGTTCGAGAAGAGCTGTTTTACCCGATTTCACCAATTCCTTTGCTTGAGCCATGCTGAGTTCCTCGTGATCCTAATCACAGACAAATGAAGGTGACTAAGGGAGCTTAGACGCCAAAGGGAGAGGAGCAAGTTGCAGCTCTGCTGCATCCCACAACGCCAGAGTGAGGGAGCCGATATCCGCAAGCCAAAGCCTGACTTGCCCTAGGCCAGCCTGCCCGCTTCTGAATAACCGATTGCTCGGGTCAATCTGGAAGCAGATATCGCTCATGGAGCTCAACTGAACTGGCGCAAGACTCGTCTTGATGGACGGGGCCTCTCGAGGTGGCGAAAGGTGGATCTTTCTCTTCGTCGATCCTGCGACGGAGTGCGAGGCACTTTACCAAGGGGACGGAACATTCAGCACCTCAACTACTCCAACCCGCGAGGAGAAGATCGCTCTACAGCAGGCGGCAAGTGACCCTGGGAGGAACACTTGCGAGCAACTGTAGCCGTTCACACCAAAACGTCTTCCCTAAATTAGCCCGACCTGGGGGAAACAGCAACGGGGCAGGCAAAGAAAATGTTAAATTCACCTCAACAATGGCCA
>NZ_JANSIC010000141.1:0-3606 GCF_047461955.1 Synechococcus sp. R55.7 | reverse complement strand
GCCCAGAACCTGACCGCAGCGGATTTTGGTGGGCCGGAACTGGAGGGCTGCAATGAGATGCTGGTGCTGACCAAGCCGGAGGCGGTGGAACAGGTGCACCGGGGCTTTCTGGAGGTGGGGGCAGACGTCATCGAGACCAATACCTTTGGGGCCACCTCCATCGTTTTGGCCGAGTACGGGATCCCGGAAAAAGCCTACGAGCTGAACGTGGCGGCGGCGCGACTGGCCAAGCGGGTAGCAGCCGAGTTTGCGACGCCGGAAAAGCCCCGTTTTGTGGCCGGCTCCATTGGCCCCACCACCAAGCTGCCCACCCTGGGGCACATCAGCTTTGATGAGATGCGGGCTGCCTACGAGGAGCAGGTGCAGGGGCTAGTTGACGGTGGGGCGGATCTGCTGATCATCGAGACCTGCCAGGACATTTTGCAGACCAAGGCGGCCCTGGTGGCCGTGCAGCAGGAGTTTGCCCGACGCGGGATCCGCCTGCCGGTGGTGGTGTCCCTGACCTTTGAGGTGCAGGGGACAATGCTGGTGGGCACGGAGATCGGGGCGGCCCTGGCCATCCTGGAGCCCTATCCCATCGATGTGCTGGGCCTCAACTGTGCCACTGGCCCAGACAAGATGGTCGAACACATCCGCTATCTGTCCCGCCATTCTCCTTTCCCCATCTCCTGCATCCCCAACGCTGGCCTGCCGGAAAACATCGGCGGCAAAGCCCACTACAAGCTCACCCCGGAGCAGTTGCGCTTCCACCTGGAGCATTTTGTGCGGGATCTGGGGGTAGCGGTGGTGGGAGGGTGTTGCGGCACCCGTCCGGAGCACATCGCCGCCTTGGTGGAAGCCGTGCAGGGGTTGCGGCCCAAACGTCGTAGCATCGAACGGATCCAGGCTGCTGCCTCGATTTATGCCCCTCAGCCCTACCTGCAGGAGAACTCTTTTTTGATCATCGGCGAGCGGCTGAATGCCAGCGGCTCCAAAAAGATGCGGGAGCTGCTCAACGCCGAAGACTGGGATGGCCTGGTGGCCCTGGCCCGCGAGCAGGTGCGGGAGGGATCCCATGTGTTGGATGTCAACGTGGACTATGTGGGCCGGGATGGGGTGCGGGATATGCGGGAGCTGGTGTCCCGGCTGGTTACCCAAATCCAAATCCCCCTGATGCTGGATTCTACCGATTGGCAAAAGATGGAAGCGGGCCTCAAGGTGGCGGGGGGCAAGTGCCTGCTCAACTCCACCAACTACGAAGACGGGGAAGAGCGCTTCTTCAAGGTGCTGGAGCTAGCTAAAACCTACGGCGCCGGGGTGGTCATCGGCACCATCGACGAAGAGGGCATGGCCCGCACCGCCGACAAGAAGTTCCAGATTGCCGAGCGGGCCTATCGCCAGGCGGTTGAGTACGGGATCCCGCCCTACGAGATTTTCTTTGACCCTTTGGCCTTGCCCATTTCCACCGGCATCGAGGAAGACCGGGCCAACGGGGCAGCCACCCTGGAGGCCATCCGCCGCATCCGCCAGGCTTTCCCGGAGACCCACATTCTCTTGGGCATTTCCAACATCTCCTTTGGGCTCTCGCCGGCAGCCCGCGTGGTGTTGAACTCGGTGTTTTTGCACGAGTGCCGCGAGGCCGGCCTGGATGCCGCTATCGTCAGTGCCGCCAAGATCCTGCCCCTGAACAAGATCCCCGCAGAGCAGCAGCAGGTGTGTCGGGATCTGATCTGGGATCGGCGGCAGTTTAACGCCGTTCGCGTTAGCGGGACGGAGTCCTCGGGCATTTGCACCTACGATCCCCTGGCGCGGCTGACGGAGCTGTTTGCGGGAGTTTCCAGCCAAGAGCTGCGGGCAGCCAGATCCCTGGCCACGCTGCCTCTGGAGGAGCGCCTGCGGCGGCACATCATTGACGGCGAGCGGATTGGCCTGGAGGAGACCCTGGCGGAGGCACTGCAGAAATATCCTCCCCTGGAGATCATCAACACCTTTTTGCTGGACGGCATGAAGGAGGTGGGGGAGCTCTTCGGCGCTGGCAAAATGCAACTGCCCTTTGTGCTGCAGTCGGCAGAAACCATGAAAGCGGCGGTGAAATACCTGGAGCCCTTCATGGAAAAGGTGGGAGGGGAAGTGTGCAAAGGCACTCTTTTGATTGCCACCGTCAAGGGGGATGTCCACGATATTGGCAAAAACTTGGTGGACATCATCCTCACCAACAACGGCTACAAAGTCATCAACCTGGGCATCAAGCAGCCGGTGGAAAACATCATCGAAGCCTATGAAAAGAGCAAGGCCGACTGCATTGCCATGAGCGGCCTGTTGGTAAAATCCACGGCCTTTATGAAAGAGAATTTGGAGGTGTTTAACGAGCGGGGCATCACCGTGCCGGTCATCCTAGGAGGGGCGGCCCTTACCCGCCGCTTTGTGGAAGAAGACTGCCGCAAGACCTACAAAGGCCAGGTGATCTATGGCCGCGACGCCTTCGTCGATCTCCACTTTATGGATCGGCTGATGCAGGCCAAAGCTGCCGGACGCTGGGATGACCGGCTGGGTTTTCTGGACGACCTAGAGCTGGGATCCCCCTCTGCCAATGGCCAGAAAGAGGCTTCTTGGGTTCCAGAGGAAACGGATCCCAGCCTGCCCCCTGCGGAGACCACCGTGGGAGCTGCTCCCGCCCTCACCCTCTCCGAGTCCCAAGACACCCGCCGCTCTGAAGCCGTTGCCCTGGAGACCGAGCGACCCATCCCGCCTTTCTGGGGATCCCAGGTTCTCACCTCAGATCAGATCCCTTGGCCGGAAGTCTTCTTCTACATCGACAAGCAAGCCCTGGTGGCCGGACAATGGCAGATTCGCAAGCCCCGCGACCAGTCGGCAGAGGAGTTTGCCGAGTTTATCGCCACCCAGGTGGATCCGGTGATCGAGCGCTGGAAAGAGCGGATCCTGGCAGAAGATCTGCTGCACCCCCAGATTGTCTACGGCTATTTCCCGGCCCAGGCAGAGGGGAACACTTTGATCCTCTTCGACCCGGCCAGCTTCCCCGAGCTGTTTTCCCTGGAGCCAGGCTCCACCACCTACTTCCAACTGCCGACGGTCGAGCGCCCGCAACTCTCTCCAGGGGTGCGGGAGCTGGCCCGCTTCACCTTCCCCCGCCAAAAAACCGGCCACCGCTACTGTATCGCCGACTTCTTCGCCGCTCGCTCCACAGGATTGGTAGATGTTTTCCCCATGCAGGCGGTCACGGTAGGGGCAGAAGCCACCGCCTATGCCCAGCGCCTCTTTGCCGAGGGCCAGTACACCGACTACCTGTATTTCCACGGCCTGGCTGTGACCCTGGCGGAAGCCCTGGCGGAATGGTGCCATGCCCGCATCCGGCGGGAGCTGGGGTTCGGCCACGAAGATAGCCCCGACATCCGCAAGATCCTGCACCAGGGCTATCGGGGATCCCGCTACAGCTTCGGCTATCCCGCCTGCCCCAACATCGCCGACCAACGGGTTCTGCTGCAGGTGCTCCAGGCCGAGCGCATTGGCCTCACCATGGACGAAAGCGATCAATTGGATCCGGAACAGTCCACCACCGCCATCGTTGCTTACCATCCGGCAGCCCGCTACTTCAACACTTAGGCTTAG
>NZ_JANSIC010000140.1:1291-6668 GCF_047461955.1 Synechococcus sp. R55.7 | reverse complement strand
TGACCCTACGGGTACAGTGCGGGGCTCCTGCGCTAGTAAGCTGAGCTGGAAGCTGTTTTCGAGTAAAACTCACGCATTTCTGTAAACCACTCCAATCGCGAGGGATCCCAGGTGTAGAACATGTGTCCGCCGCGATAATGACGTAGGGTGAGGTTGGCCTTCAACCGCGGATCCAACTTCATCAAATCCACCAGGTGATTCGAGGCAAAGTAGGGCGTGACCAGGTCGTAAAAGCCATGATGAATGCTCACCCGCATGTGGGGGTTGAGGGCCATGCTGCTGCGCAGCTCGTCCATTGCCCCGATGAATCCTTGCTTAAACTCTCCTTTTGGGGTGAACCGCCAGGACTTGAACACCTCCAGGTTCAGTAGGTGATAGGTCAACTCCGTTTCCACCTGCAAGGTCTCTCGCAAGTGGCTGTTGATGGCTGCCGTGAACAGGCGATCGATCCCATCCAAGGTGGGATCGGATCCCTCGAAGGTAGGCCGATCCGGAAAGGGATCCACCGTGGTTACAGAAGCATCGTAGAGCCCCAGCACCAGTCGCTGCGACCGCAACAGCTCGCGGGCAAAACTGGCGATATCGATCCGCCCGCCTTTGTGGGCTACATATTCTGGAGATAGGCCGATCCCTGCTGCCATTTCCTGATACACCGCTTGCCGTTCTGCCTCTGGCATTGCCTCCCCCATGGCCAAGAGGGGCAGCAGACGTTGTCGGGCAAAGTGTTCTGCTTTGGGCAGCAGGATCTGCAAATCCTCCCCCCAGCCACACCGTCCATGATGGGCTGCTGTGGCCACATAGGAAGGGAAAAGGGCTGCCCAGGTGCTGAGGTTGTAATCGTTGGTCTCCAGCAACCCAAACTCAATCGCAGGCGAGATGAGAATGGCCCCCGACAGGCCCACGCCAAACTTGGATTGCAGCTCCTTGGCCAGCCGCGCCACCCGAAACCCACCGTAACTCTCGCCGGCAATGAAAATGGGGGAGAGCCAGCGTTTGTATCGGGAAAGAAAGCCCTGAATGAATTCTCCCAAGGATTGCAAATCCCGCTCCACATCCCAGAAGGGCGATTCCTTAGGAGGCTCCTCCGCCTTAGCATCCGGCTGAGGGGGCTTGGATGCCGGATCGGATTTCTCCCGGGAATCTTTGGGGTCTTGAGAATCCTTGGGCAGGGCGCGGCTGAACCCCGTCCCCACCGGATCGACAAAGACCAGGTCGGAAAAGGGCAGCCAACTTTCGGCATTGTCCACCAGCCGCACCGGGGAGGGGGGCAAACTGCCGTTGGGCCCGAAGCAAATCCGTTTGGGCCCCAGCGCTCCCATGTGCAGGTAGGCAGAAGCTGCCCCAGGCCCACCGTTGAACACAAAAGTGAGAGGGCGGTGCTGAGAGGCGGAGTCTTGCTTTAGATAGGCGACGTGAAAGATCTCGGCCACCGGCTTTTCCCGCTGGAAAAGGGTCTGCCAACCGGCCAGCGCTCTGTAGGTAAAGCTCTCCTCTCCAGCCGTAAACCTGTGCTCGGTGGAGGAGAGGGGGGAAGTGGGCTTAGATTCAGTAGCCATGAAAACAGGGATCCGCAGTCTGATCCCCAGTGAATCACAAGTTGCCGACCCTCAACACTCCCAGAGGAATCTCCAAACGGCACCTCACAAAGTCAGCGGAGCTTCCAAAGTTAGATTGAAAGATTGGCCGGGGCGCAGCACCACCACCTGGGGAGCGGTAACATTGCCCACCACCACTCCGGTCACGGCGCCTCCTAAGACATTGCCCACTGATACTCTGCCCGTGATGGCCCCCAAAATGGCTCCCGCGGCTGCCCCAATGGCTGCATCCTGAGCGATGGCCTCAGCCGAATACTGACGGGGATCCTTTTCGTCGTGGAGGATGTTGGAGGAAGCCCGCAGGCTGTAGGTACGACCGCCGAGAACAATGGAAGTGCCGACAAAGCGGGATCCGCCCGGTGCAGGTTCCATCTGTCCAAAAATGCGGCTACCCGCCGGGATCACCAAGCGCCCCTGGCTGTCAAAAATGTTCTGAGTAACGGCCACTTCCAGGGGATAGACGGTGTCGGGATAAAAGTATTGCGGCCCTTCGCTACTCAGGCTGCCGACCGGGATAATCGTCCCCTGCTCAAGGCGGTAGGCACCCAATTCAAAAAGCGGCTGAGCCGAACTGGGCAAGGGGGCCAACGAAGGGATCCCGGCCAGGCCAAGAATGGCTGCTGTTAAGATAGCTTTCATGAGTAGAGTCTCCAATGCTTCTCCAAGTTCTGCCGAGTTCTGAGCAGTTGCCTGAAGCTATTCCAAGTCAATTTGCTTCCTTGTCTCAGCTTCTCTCCACTTCTAGGTTATCGAATCCTTCCTAGGGCTTGTTTTCTCCCACAAGTCGATTTGTTTTCAACTGTTGGCAGTTTGGGTGACCATCCTGCAGCACAACGCCTCTTAGAAATGCTGGAAGGCTTGCTGACGACTGAGGGCTTGCCCGTCCTTCAGCCAGACGGTTCCCTGCGGATCCCAGCCTGTCACTTCTCCAATCCAAACGGCCCCCGGCAATCTTTCCAACAGATGCTTGGCCACCGACACCTCGGCACTGAGGAGCAGCTCAAAATCTTCGCCCCCATAAAGCGCCCACTCCCAGGCTTGGGCCGGAAAAGCCTGCCGCAAAGCTTTTGAAATCGGGATCCGCTCCACGGCAATCCTTGCCTCCACCCCACTGGCCTGACACACCTGCACCAGGGCATCTGCCAAACCGTCGCTGGTATCCATACCGGCAATGCGCAAGGGATCCGGGATCCCTTCTAAGAGGGGCAACAGATCCAGGCGCGGGCGTGGGTATTGGTGAGCCCTGATCAACTGCTCGCGCTCGGCCGCCGTAGCTGAGGATCCCTGTTCAGGATGGAGAAGCAGTTCCAAGCCTGCCCGCGCATCTCCGTGCGGCCCTGTCACCACCAGCCAATCGCCGGGTTGAGCCCGTCTGCGCTGAATGGCCCGCCCCGGCTGCACCGATCCCAGGGCCGTGATTGCCACAAATCGATGCGGCGACCGACACAGATCCCCTCCCACCAGTTGGCATTCCCAGCGGGCGCAACAGTCCCGCATCCCTTGATAAAGCTCCTCCACCCAAGCAACCGGTGTGGAGCCCGGCAAGCCCAAACCCACCACCAACGCCTGCGGACGGGATCCCATCGCGGCCAGATCCGATAGATTGGCGGCCACCGCGCGCCAGCCCACCGCATGGGCCGGGGTCGTCAGATCGCTGAAGTGAACTCCCTCCACCAACACATCGGTTGTCACCACCAACTGCCCCTCCGGAGCAGCTAACACCGCCGCATCGTCTCCCACCACCTGGGCCGGACAGTAGCGCTGCACGATCTGCAGCAGCCCTGCCTCCCCAATTGCCGAGATGGGTAGGGGGGAAGGATTGCCGTTTTGTGGGGAAGAACTGTCAGAAAGACCGGAGAACAAGACAGACCTCTGAGGGTAGCGAGGATAACACAGCTGCAAGATCTGGTGGATGCTGGAGTCTTGTTGGATATTTCCAAGGATCCCACAGGCAAGCTGGAGAATTCTACCCCGCCGTCCGCTGTCCAATTAGGGCATAGAAGGGATCCCCGCCTCCGCCTGCCCAAAAGCCCAGCCAACCCATAGGGGCAGGCCGCTGGATCACCTTCACCACCGCAAACCCTGGCACCGACTCAAAATAGCGCCTGACCAACTCCACTCGCCCCGCCTCAGAGTTGTCCCGCCAAGCCTGGATCGCCTTCTGGAAAAACATGCGATTGGAGAAGCTGACGATGAAGAGGCCCTGGGGCTTTAGGATGCGATACACCTCGGCAAACACCTGCTCCGGCTGCTGCAGATATTGCACCGAGACCGTGTTTAGCACCGCGTCGAAGGATTGATCAGGGAAGGGCAGACTTGGGTTTTGGTTCAAGTTTTGGATGAAGAAGTGATCCAGCCGGGGGTTGGCCGCCAGTTCCTCCGGGTTCATCCCATGCCCCTCCACATGGGCAAACTCCATCTCAGGTGGCAAATGGGAGACCCAACTGCTCATCAGATCGAGAATGCGGGTCTGGGGCCGCAAATGCTCGCGGTATAGATCGGTGAGCTGGCCGATGAAGCCAGAATCCACATGAGTCACGAAGCGAGGATAGCTGTAAAAGAGGGCATCGTCGCTGGGATCCAACTTGGAGCGCTGCCAATCCTTGAGCACCACCATGGCCAAACGGTTGCAAATCTTAATCAAAGCTAACATTTTGGAAGCTTCGGAAAAGGGGTGGGCGTGATACCTTAGCAGAGCAACAGTGGCCATTTCGCGAAGGACTCTTTGCCGTGATGTCTGTGTCTCACCCCTCTTCAGCGGCTCCTTCTTCTTCTGGGTCTAACTTTGGCCTGCGGGAGTACGTAACCGAACTGCAGCTCCACATGGCTCTGCAGGCTCGCAGCCTTACTCCTTCTCTCAGCGTTTCCCCAGCCCAGGACAGCCCCCTGGCTCTGGTGCAGCGGGCACAGGCAGCTATGGAGAAGTCCGTTTCCCGCCAGTGGCTTTGAGGGGCACAGCCTGGGCAGAGAGGCTCAGGCCAAGCTTTTGCGCAACACCCCCTGCACCAGCAGAACCGACACTACGACAAACCCCGTCAAGAGGCCCAGGGATCCCGCCAGGGTGAGATCGCCCCAGGGAGCCTGCAGCACCACATCGGCCCAGCTCCAATGGCTGCTGCGGTAAACATGGCGAATGGGCTCGATGGCAAAAGTGAGGGGGTTGAGGCTGGCCACCCAACGCAGCCAGGTGGGCATAAAGCTCAGGGGAGCCAAGGCCGTGCTGGAAAAGATCAGGGGCAAGTTGACCAAAAAGATGAAAGCCAGCAATTGCTGGTGCCCCGGCATGGCAAAGGCCAAGCCCAAGCTCAGGGCCGTGAAGCCCAAGACCAACAGGCCCACGATCAAGGCCACCACCGCCAAGCCTGGCCCGTCGGGGATCCCGGCCCCAAGGGCGTAATCTGCCCCCACAATCACCGCCGTCTGCAGCAGCGCCAAGCTGACGATAAACAGGCTAGAAGCAAGAACAATGGAAAAACGAGAGGTGAGGGGAGCCACCAACAGCCGGTTCAAAAAGCCAAATTCTCGGTCGAAAATCACCGGCACTCCGGCATTCAAGGCTCCACCAAAAGCCGTAAACACAATGACTCCCGCCCCCAAAAACTGGGTGTAGTTTTGTCCGGCCCCGAAAATGCCGGCAGGAGCATTCTGAAACAAAGCCCCAAACAAAATTAGCCAGAGCAACGGCTGGATAATGCCGGCCAGCAAGGTTGTGGGGCGACGCTGCAGTTGGATAAACAAGCGGCGGGTGAGGGCAAAGGTCTCCTGCCAAAAGTCAGCCGTCA
>NZ_JANSIC010000140.1:0-1191 GCF_047461955.1 Synechococcus sp. R55.7 | reverse complement strand
CATGAGGTGATGAAGTTACTTTTTCTTTTTGCCCAGATTGGCCTCGGCAGCGGCCAGCTCCGCGTCCATCAGGGTTTGCCCGGTTGCCGCCAAATACACATCATCCAAGCTGGGACGAGATTGGGTGCTGCTGAACACCTCCAGCCCATGAGCTTGCAAGTGAGCGCGGATCTGGCTGAGGGGATCCTCTCCATTCCGCTGCACCACCAGGTTCAGGGCGTTGCCCTGGGCGCTGTTGATCACCACCTTCTGGACAAAGGGCAGGGATCCCAGCAGTTGGGCACCCCGTTGGGCCAGTTCCGCCGGGGCAAATTCCTGCAGCTTGACGGTGATGCGCTCGCCGCCGACGCGGGTTTTCAGCTCCTCGGGGGTTCCCTCGGCAATCACCTTGCCCCGGTCGATGATGGCCACCCGATCCGCCAGCAGGTCGATCTCCTCCAGGTAATGGCTGCTGAGCACCACTGTGATCCCTGTGTTCTTGAGTTGGCGCAGAAAATCCCAGATGGCCAACCGACTGGGAATGTCCAGGCCCACCGTGGGCTCGTCCAAGACCAGCACCTGGGGTTGATGGAGCAGTCCTGCCGCCAGATCCAAGCGTTTGCGCAGCCCGCCGGAGTAGGTACCGATGAGTTGGTCGGCGCGGTCGGTCAGCCCCAGCAGTTCCAGGACGGCAACGATTCGCTCTTGAGCCAAGGGGCGAGGCAGGTGGTGGAGATCGGCCTGCAACTGCAACAATTCTCGCCCGGTCAGCACCTTATCCAAAGCCACCTCTTGGGCAACAAACCCCAGTTTTTCTCGTACCGCTTTGGGGTTTTCGCTGGCCGGGATCCCGTACACCTCTATCCGGCCCGCATCGGGACGAAGCAAGGTGCAAAGGCAATGCAAAGTGGTGGTCTTGCCGGCCCCATTGGGGCCGAGAATGCCGTAGATCTGGCCGGGTTCCACCTGAAACGAGACGTCCGCCACGGCCACTGTGGATCCGTAGCGCTTTTGAAGTTGCTCTACCAAGACCGCAGGAGTATCTGACATGGGTATCCACATCTCGCTTCCTCTAGGCTATCAAGCCTGTTCGGGAGATGAGGCCAGGGATCGCCACCATTTCTTGCTCGTTGCCGCCAGCCCCCTAGGGATGGTGGGAGGTAAACTACCCGGCTCCGACCGCTAAGCGGTACGGAGCGGGCTTTCAGTAGC
>NZ_JANSIC010000139.1:4736-6742 GCF_047461955.1 Synechococcus sp. R55.7 | reverse complement strand
AGTGTTGCAGGGGGGAATTGCTGCAGCGGTGGCCACCTTTTTTGGCTTGCCTGCGCTGAACGGTGCTTCCAAATCGGCAAAAGCCGCCAGTGGCAGTGCTTTGCTGGGCTTCAAGGCAATTCCTGTGAGCGCGGAAGACAAACTGGTGGTGCCCGAAGGCTACACTGCCCGTCCGCTGCTGGCTTGGGGTACTCCCATCACCGGCACCTATCCACAGTTCAAGCTGGAAAACACCGGTGCCGAGCAGGGAATGCAGGTGGGCAGCCACCACGATGGCATGCACTTCTTCCCCATTGACGGGAAGGATCCCTGGCAGGGCAGCTCCACCGAGGGTTTGCTGGTGTTTAACCACGAGTACGTTGAGCCTCGGTTTATGCATGCTGCGGCTGTGGGCCAGAAGCTGGATTCCGACCTGTATCCCACCAATCCTGACGGCAGCCGCGATCCCGATCAGGTGCTGAAAGAGCTGAATGGCCACGGGGTGAGCATTGTCCACATCAAGCAGCAGGGAGACGGCAGTTGGGAAGTGGTGCGGGATCGCCTCAACCGCCGCATCACCGGTCTTACCCTCATGGAGATCCACGGCCCGGTGCGGGGATCCGACTTCGTGAAAACCAAGTTCAGCCCTGAAGGCACAATGACCCGGGGTACTTTGAACAACTGCGCCCACGGCGTCACTCCCTGGAATACCTACCTTACTTGTGAGGAGAACTGGGCTGGCTACTTCAGCAACACCAGCAAAGGCCCCGACCAAAAGCCCAACCTGCCCCGGGAGCACAAGCGCTACGGCGTGAGCACCGAGACTTCTCGCTACGGCTGGGAGCTGGCCAGCAACAAGGCAGACGAGTTCATCCGCTTCAATGCCACCCCCACCGCTGCGGATGCCACTCAAGACTACCGCAATGAGCCCAACACTTTTGGCTGGGTGGTGGAGATCGATCCCTTTGATCCCAGCAGCACTCCCAAGAAGCGCACCGCTCTGGGCCGCTTCGCCCACGAAGGCGTGGTGTTTCAGCCGCCGGTGGAAGGCCAGCCGATTGTGGCCTACATGGGGGATGATGCCCGCTTTGAGTACATCTATAAGTACGTCTCTGCCGAGCCCTACCGCAAGGAAACGGCGGGCGGACATCTGTTGGACAATGGCACCTTGTATGTGGCCAAGTTCAACGAAGATGGCACAGGGGAGTGGCTGCCGCTGGTGTTTGGGAAAAACGGTCTAACCCCGGAAAACGGCTTCACCAGCCAAGCAGATGTGTTGGTGAATACCCGCACGGCGGCGGATTTTGTCGGTGCCACCAAGATGGATCGGCCCGAGTGGGGAGCGGTGGATCCGCAAACCCGCATGGTCTACTTCACCCTGACCAACAACAGCCGTCGGGAACAAGACCAGGTGAACGCTGCCAACCCCCGTCCCAAAAACAAGTGGGGTCACATCATCCGTTGGAAGGAAGCCAACGACCGGCCTCAAGCCACCCGTTTCGAGTGGGATCTCTTTGTCTTGGCCGGGCCGCCTGAAGATAGCCGCAAGCTATCGGGCCAGCCCCTCAATGAAGACAACATCTTCAACTCTCCCGATGGTCTGTGGTTCGATGCCAGCCGTCGCCTCTGGATCCAGACCGACACCAGCGAAAGCAATCTCAACCAAGGGGATTTTGCTCCTTTTGGCAATAACCAAATGTTGGCTGCCGATCCGGATACAGGGGAAATTCGCCGCTTCTTGACCGGGCCGATTGGGCAAGAGATCACCGGTGTGGTCACCACTCCCGATCAGCGCACCATGTTCATCAACGTGCAGCACCCAGGCGCCAGCACCAGCGAGGACGACTTTGCCGCCGGCAAGATCCTCTCCCGCTGGCCCGACTACGACCCCAATCTCTACCCCCGCTCGGCGGTGGTGGTGATCACCAAAAATGACGGCGGGATCATCGGTACCTAGTTGTCTCTGAGGCCGTCAGCCCATAAAACCCAGCGGCAGGGATCCTTCATCTCTGCCGCTTTCTTGCACT
>NZ_JANSIC010000139.1:0-4636 GCF_047461955.1 Synechococcus sp. R55.7 | reverse complement strand
AAATCCGTCACTGCTCCCAAGCTGCTGCTGGAGACCAGCTTGGCGTACTTGGCTAGGGTGCCCCGTTTGTAGCGAGGCTCAGGAGGAGACCAGCGGGCGCGGCGGCGGGCCAGCTCTTCTTCGCTCACATGCAAGTGCAACTGGCGAGCCGGGGCATCAATGGTGATGAGATCCCCTTCCTCCACCAGGGCAATCGTGCCCCCCACATAGGCTTCGGGAGCCACATGGCCCACTACCATGCCGTAGGTGCCGCCGGAGAAGCGGCCATCGGTGATCAGGCCAACGCTATCCCCCAAGCCGGCGCCGATGATGGCCGAAGTGGGCGAGAGCATCTCCCGCATGCCGGGGCCACCTTTGGGGCCTTCGTAGCGGATCACCACCACATCCCCTGCTCGGATCTGGCCGGAGAGGATGGCCTGCAGGCAGGACTCCTCTGAATCGAAGACCCGCGCCGGCCCGGTAATTTTCGGGTTCTTGACGCCGGTAATCTTGGCTACTGCTCCTTCGGGAGCCAGATTCCCCTTGAGGATGGCCAGATGCCCTTGGGGATACAGGGGGCTGTGCCAAGGGCGGATCACCTCCTGATCCGGGCTAGGCTCGTCCGGCACATCCCGCAGGACTTCGACGATGGTCTGGCCGGAGATGGTGAGGCAGTCCCCGTGCAGCAGGCCGTGGTTGAGCAGCATTTTCATCACCTGGGGGATCCCGCCGGCCCGGTGCAGGTCGGTGGCCACAAACCGCCCTGAAGGCTTGAGATCGCAGAGGACAGGCACGCGAGCACGAATGGTCTCGAAATCATCTAGCGTCAGGGGCACTTCTGCCGCATGGGCAATGGCCAGAAAGTGGAGCACGGCGTTGGTGGATCCCCCTACGGCCATGATCACCGAGATGGCATTTTCAATGCTTTTGCGGGTGATGATATCTCGCGGGCGGATGTTGGCTTTGATGGCCTCTGCCAAGACCTTGGCCGATTGGGCGGCACTTTCGGCTTTCTCTTCGTCTTCTGCAGCCATGGTGGAGGAGTAGGGCAGACTCATCCCCATAGCCTCAAACGCGCTGGACATGGTGTTGGCCGTGTACATGCCGCCGCAGGATCCGGCACCGGGACAGGCATGGCGCTCCACCGCCAGCAGCTCTTCCTCGGAGATGCGCCCGGCGCTGAACTCTCCTACGGCTTCAAAAGCGCTGACGATGGTGAGGTCGCGGCCATTGTAGTGACCCGGCTTGATGGTGCCGCCGTAGACGAAGATGGAGGGCACATTGAGGCGGGCCATGGCGATCATCGCCCCCGGCATGTTCTTGTCGCAGCCGCCAATGGCCAAGAGGCCATCCATGCTCTGGCCGTTGACCACCGTCTCGATGGAATCGGCAATCACTTCCCGCGACACCAGGGAGTATTTCATCCCCTCCGTGCCCATCGAGATGCCGTCGCTAATGGTGATGGTGCCGAACACCTGGGGCATACAGCCCGCTGCCTTCAGAGCCGCCTCCGCCCGCTCCGCCAGAGTTTGGATCCCCATGTTGCAGGGGGTGATGGTGCTGTGGGCGTTGGCAATGCCGACAATGGGCTTGCCGAAGTCTTCGTCGCGAAAGCCTACGGCCCTGAGCATGGCGCGGTTGGGGGAGCGCTGTACTCCCTGGGTAACCACTTGGCTGCGCAGCGGGAAAGGGGAATTGGCTATCATTGCAAGAGGAAACCGGGACGAAGTAGGGAGAGGAGAAAAGGGGTAGAACTCATCCTACCGCGTTTCTTCGGGGGAACATGAGCTTTCCCGGAAAGAGGGATCCAAACCAAATCTGAAGCAACTCTGTAAGTTGTCTGCACCTGCGCCAGGAATCGGCCAGCCTACCTAATAGAAGGGATCCCAGGTTCCAATCGCGTTTGCGAGACCGAGTCAAGACATGGGGGCCAGGGATCCTGGGTGTTGGTGTTTCCCCTTCGTGTTGGCGAAGCCTCGTATGGTTCTCAGCTCTCCTCTCCCCTCGCCTGCAGTGCCCAGCAGTGCCGACCGCGTTAGCGGGACGGAGTCCTCACGGGAGATGTTGCGGGATGTGCTCACCCTCTCCCGTCATGTTTTACAGCAGTTTGGCAGTTTTACGGCAGAGGCCCAAGACTTCAGCGCCCTGATGAACCGCATTGCCCTGGCCGGCAAGATGATCGCCCGGCGGCTGAGTCAGGCAGGACTGATCGAAGGGGCGCTGGGGGTTACCGGCAGCCTCAATGTCCAAGGGGAAGAACAGCAACAGATGGATGACTATGCCAACCGGGCCTTCATTCGCGCTTTGGAGCAAACGGGCCTGGTGTGTCGGCTGGTCTCGGAAGAGATGAAAACCCCGGCTCGCCTGCCGGAAAACTGCTCCCTCAGCCGCCTGGCCCTGATGATCGATCCCCTGGATGGATCCTCCAACATTGACGCCAACCTCAGCGTCGGCTCCATCTTCTCCGTCCTTCACCCTCTTGAGGATCGCCCGGAAGCGGACAACCAAGACCTGCTGCAACCGGGCCGTCGCCAACTGGCTGCGGGATATATTCTCTACGGCCCCAGCACCCAATTGGTCTATTCCGTCGGCAAGGGGGTACACGGTTTTACGTTGGATCCCAGCTTGGGGGAATTTATCCTCTCCCGCAGCGACATCCGCATTCCTGAACGCGGTTCCGTCTACAGCCTCAACGAGGGCTATTTTTGCCAGTGGAGCGAAGGGATCCAGAACTATGTCCGGTATGTTCACCGCCGCGATGGCTACATCTCCCGTTACAGCGGCGCTCTGGTGGCGGATTTTCACCGCATTCTCCTGCAGGGCGGAGTTTACCTCTATCCCGGCACCCAGAAAAAACCGGAGGGCAAGCTGCGCCTGATGTACGAGGCCAACCCCCTGGCTTTTCTGGCCGAGCAGGCGGGCGGGGCGGCCACCACTGGCACCGAGGCCATCCTAGACATCGTCCCCCAATCTCTCCACCAACGGGTGCCCCTTATCATCGGCAGCCGCGAGAACGTGGAAGAAGTGCTGCGCTGCCTAGAGGGTTCTCTGGTGCCCTAGGTTCTTCCCAATCCTTCTCTTTGAGCCAAGCTGGCCTATGGTAACCCTGGCAGAAAACCCCCTTCGCGTTGGTCTCAACCAAGAACGCACCCCGGATCCCTGTATTTTGGTGCAGTTTGGCGCTTCTGGGGATCTGGCCGCCCGCAAGCTGCTCCCGGCCTACTACCGGCTGTTTGGGCAGCGGCGGCTGCCGCCGGAGTTTACTTTGGTGGGGGTGGCCCGCCGCGATTGGACTCACGAGGTTTATCGGGAAAAGATGCGGGCTGCCGTGCAGGAGTTTGCCCCCCAGGACTTGGGGCCGGAGGCCCTCTGGCAGGACTTCGCCAGCCGCCTGTTCTATTGCCGCCTCGATATCGGAGATGCTGAGAGCTATCTGCGCCTAAAGCAGCTGCTCAGCCAGCTGGACGAAGAGCGGGGCACCCGCGGCAACCGAGTGTTCTATCTGGCGGTGGCGCCGGACTTCTATGCCCAGGCCATCCAACAGCTGGGGGCAGCTGGCATGGTGGCCGATCCGACCAAAACGCGGGTGGTGATCGAAAAGCCCTTTGGCCACGACCTCACCTCGGCCCAGGAACTCAACCGCCTTGTGCAGCGAATTTGCCAGGAAGAGCAGATCTACCGCATTGATCACTACTTGGGCAAAGAGACGGTGCAAAACCTGCTGGTCTTCCGCTTTGCCAACGCCATTTTCGAGCCTCTCTGGAACCGCAACTACATCGACCATGTGCAGATCACCGTGGCGGAGACGGTGGGGGTGGAGGATCGGGCCGGCTACTACGACACTGCCGGCGCCCTGCGAGACATGGTGCAAAACCACCTAATGCAGATCTATTGCCTGACGGCCATGGAGCCACCTGTCTCACTGCGCAGCGATGGGGTGCGCAACGAAAAGACCAAGGTGCTGCAGGCCACCCGCCTAGCGGATCCCCGCAATGTGGCAGCCGCAGCGGTGCGGGCGCAGTACGGCCCTGGCTGGATTGCCGGCAAGCCGGTGCTGGGCTATCGGCAGGAGCCCAATGTCAATCCCCAGTCCAAAACCCCCACCTACGTCGCTCTGAAACTGGAGTGTGATACTTGGCGGTGGAAGGGGGTGCCCTTCTACTTGCGCACTGGGAAACGCCTGCCCAAGAAGGTTTCGGAGGTGGCCATTCACTTTAAGCAGGTGCCCCTTTCCCTGTTCCAATCGGCAGCTCGGGAGGTGAGTCCCAACATCCTGGTACTGCGCATCCAACCCAATGAGGGCATCTCGTTGCGCTTTGAGGCCAAGATGCCGGGGCCAGAGATCCGCACCCGCTCGGTGGATATGGATTTCCGCTATGGGACTGCCTTTGGAGCGAGTACACCGGATGCTTATGATCGCCTGCTCCTGGATTGTCTGTTGGGAGATCCAACGCTGTTTACCCGTGCCGATGAGGTTGAAGCGGCCTGGCGGGTGGTGACGCCGGTGTTATCGGCCTGGGAGTCTGAGCCCGGCAGCGGCAATGGCGGCGGTGCTGCACCGCCTCTGTTCACCTATGAGGCCGGCACTTGGGGGCCAAAGGCTGCCGAAGATCTGCTCACCCAATCGGGGCGGCGGTGGCGGCGCCTCTGATTTGGC
>NZ_JANSIC010000138.1:0-6752 GCF_047461955.1 Synechococcus sp. R55.7 | reverse complement strand
ACTGAAAGCCCGCTCCGTACCGCTTTAGCGGTCGGAGTCGGGTAGTTTACAGCAGAAAGTGGTAAGCCTACGGCACCGCACCGCTGCTGATAACGAGCTATACTCAGGTGCTGCTGGAGAGGCTGCTGGGGCCGGCCATAATGGGAAAACGCCATCCTGGCTGTGGCGGAATCCTTTGCGAGAGCTTGCCTGCATCCATGCTGGAACACGACATTGTCATCATCGGGGGAGGGCTGGCCGGTTGCCGAGCGGCTTTGGAGGTTATGCGACGGGATCCCAGCCTCGACCTGGCCTTGGTGTCCAAAACCCATCCCATTCGCAGCCACTCGGTAGCAGCCCAAGGGGGCATTGCCGCCGCCTTACAAAATGTCGATCCGCAAGATTCCTGGGAGGCTCATGCCTTCGATACCGTCAAGGGATCCGATTACCTAGCGGATCAAGATGCGGTGGAGATTCTAGCCCGGGAAGCCCCTGAGGTGATCATTGACCTGGAACACCTGGGGGTCTTGTTCTCCCGCCTGCCGGATGGCCGCATTGCCCAGCGGGCCTTTGGGGGACACAGCCACCCGCGCACCTGCTATGCCGCCGACAAAACTGGGCAAGCGATTTTACACGAGTTGGTGAGCAACCTCAAGCGCTTTGGGGTCAAACTCTACAGCGAATGGTATGTGCTGGATCTGATCCTGGAGGACAACCAAGTCCAGGGCGTGGTGATGTTGGAGCAGGCCAGCGGACGGCTGGAAGTGCTGCGGGCCAAGGCGGTTATGTTGGCTACAGGCGGCTATGGGCGCATCTACAACTCCACTTCCAACGACTTTGCTTCCACCGGCGATGGCATGGCAATGGTGGCGCGGGCCGGCCTGCCTCTGCAGGATATGGAGTTTGTGCAGTTTCATCCCACGGGCCTGTATCCGGTGGGGGTGTTGATCTCAGAGGCAGTGCGTGGAGAGGGGGCCTATCTGATCAATGGGAAGGGGGAGCGCTTTATGGCCGCCTATGCCCCCAGCCAGATGGAGTTGGCCCCACGGGATATTACGTCGCGGGCAATTGTCACGGAGGTGCGGGCCGGGCGCGGTATTGACGGCAAAGATTTTGTCTACTTAGACCTGCGGCATCTGGGGGCAGAAAAGATCCACACTCGGCTGCCCTTCTGTTGGGAGGAGGCCCATCGCCACTTGGGCATCGATGCGGTTGTCGATCCCATTCCGGTGCGACCGACGGTGCACTACTGCATGGGCGGGATCCCGGTGACGGTGGAGGGGCAGGTACTGCGGGATGCCCAAACCCGTGTGGAAGGGCTGTTCGCTGCCGGTGAAACGGCCTGTGTTTCGGTGCATGGGGCTAACCGGCTGGGCAGCAACTCTCTCCTGGAGTGCGTTGTTTTCGGGCGGCGCACAGGGGCAGCCATGGTAGAAGCCGTCAGAGGTCGAGCCTTGCCGAAAGTGGACGAGGGATCCCTACTCAAACAGGCCGCCAGCCGGATTGCCGGGCTCCTGGAACGATCAGGGAAGAGCCGCATTGATCAGGTGCGGCGGCAATTTCAAGATTGCATGACCGAGCATTGCGGCGTCTACCGCACCGAATCGGTTCTCCAAGAAGGGATCCAAACATGGCAACAGATCCGCCAGCGTTACGAGCGGGATTTGCATTTGGACGATCGGGGCAAGGTGTGGAACACCGAGCTGATCGAAGCGCTGGAGCTGGACAACCTCATGACGGTGGGGGCTTTGATCCTCGCCAGCGCCCTGGAACGGCGGGAAAGCCGTGGCTCCCACGCGCGGGAAGATTACCCCCAACGGGATGATCAACGGTTTTTACAACACACCTTGGCTGCCTTTCGCGAGGGATCCCCTCAGATCAGCTATCGCCCCGTGGTGATCACCCGGTTTCCCCCTCAGGAGCGAAAATACTAACTTTCCAGAGGCCTCCCAGGCCGATTAGGATTGCTCTATCGTTCCCGTTAGCAGGATGGAGCCCCTTTCAAAATTATCCAATATCTAGGGATTCCATCTTCGCCAGCTTGAAATCTCGTCTACTGCCGGAGGGCCAGCCATGCAAGAAACCCTGGAGAAAGCAGCCGTCGCCCTGCAAGCGGAGCTGAATCTGGAGCCTTTTTGGATGCCCTTTACGGCCAATCGGCAATTTAAAGCCAACCCGCGCCTGTTGGTGGCCGCCCGAGACATGTACTACACCAGCCACGATGGCCGCCAAATCCTAGATGGGACTGCCGGGCTGTGGTGTGTGAATGCTGGCCACTGTCGTCCCCCGATTGTGGAAGCAATCCAACAGCAGGTGGCCCAACTGGACTACGCCCCAGCTTTTCAAATGGGCCATCCCAAAGCCTTTCAACTGGCAGAGCAGCTCATCCAGCTCACTCCTGCCGGACTGGATCACGTTTTTTTCACCAACTCTGGCTCTGAGGCGGTGGATACGGCCCTGAAAATGGCCATCGCCTACCATCGCTTACGCGGACAGGGATCCCGGCAGCGGCTGATTGGCCGGGAACGGGGCTACCACGGCGTTGGCTTTGGGGGCATCTCGGTCGGGGGCATCTCCAACAACCGCAAGTTTTTTGGCAGCCTCATTCCCGGAGTGGATCACCTGCCCCACACCCACAACCTGGAGCA
This sequence comes from Synechococcus sp. R55.7, assembly GCF_047461955.1. NCBI lineage: Bacteria > Bacillati > Cyanobacteriota > Cyanophyceae > Synechococcales > Synechococcaceae > Synechococcus > Synechococcus sp. R55.7. The sequence goes on along the minus strand of NZ_JANSIC010000138.1, from coordinate 4,125 downwards.
AAACGCCTTTAGCCGCGGCCTGCCTCGCTGGGGATCCCACTTGGCAGAAGACTTGGAGCGGATCGTCGCTCTCCACGATGCCAGCACGATTGCAGCGGTGATCGTAGAGCCGGTTGCCGGTTCAACGGGGGTGTTGCTGCCGCCGGTGGGCTATTTGGAAAAGCTGCGGGCCATTTGCGACAAATACGGCATTCTGCTCATCTTCGATGAGGTGATCACCGGCTTTGGGCGTCTGGGATCCCCTTTTGCGGCCAACTATTTCGGAGTGGTGCCGGATCTGATTTGCTGTGCCAAGGGCCTCACCAATGGCACCATCCCGATGGGCGCAGTGATCGTCAAGCAAGAGATCTACAGCGCCTTCATGGAGGCTGCTGGTTCCGCTGATGACCTGCACCGTCCAGGGGACAACAGCAGGACGCTGTCCTGGAGCCCCATCGAGTTTTTCCACGGCTACACCTACTCCGGCCACCCAGTTGCCAGTGCCGCCGGCTTGGCTACCCTGAACCTGTATCGAGAAGAAGGCTTGTTCGAGCGGGCTGCCAACCTCGCTCCCCTCTGGGAGGAGGCTCTCCATTCCCTACGGGGCTTGCCTCATGTCATCGATGTGCGCAACCTCGGCTTGGTGGGGGCAATTGAATTGGAAGGGATCCCTGGCCGACCGACAGCGCGGGCTTTTGAAGCTTTTTTGCGCTGCTACGAACGTGGGGTATTGATTCGCACTACAGGTGATACCATCGCCCTTTCCCCGCCTTTGATCATCGAGGAAGCCCATATTGAACACCTGATCGCCACCCTGAAGCGAGTTCTTCAAGAGCTACCTTAGTCCTGAATCGACAAGAGAGACTGCCTGAGGGAGTTAGAAGCTTCTGGGGCTGGGCGTCGGCGAAGGACTGGGAGAGGGACTGGGTCTGGGCGAAGGGGATACCGAGGGAAAGGGATTGGGGGTGCCGGTCGGCGTTGGCGAGGGGGAGGGACTGGGCGCAGGCAACACCCGTAAAGGAGCTTTGGCCGAAGCAATTCGGCCCTGGGTATCCGCCACCATTGCCGTCACCTCATAATCCCCGGTGGGAGCAGAAGTGGGAATGGTGATGGGGATGGTGCCAATGCAGGCTCTGCTGTTGGGCTGACAGCCGACGGCAGCGGCAGTGAAATCAAAGGTGAGGGTGAGGGGGCTTTGTCGGATTTCCACCCGGAAGCTGATGCCGGCCCCCAAACCTGCAGGAGTCGTCACGGCCACCAGCACGTTGAAGGGTACCGTCTGTCGCGCGTCCGTCAGGGCCACCACGGCAATCGAAGGCGGCTCTGCTGCAAAGGAAGCAGTGGGAGAGGGGCTGGGAGTGGGGAAAGGATTCAAGAGGGGAGTGGGGGTCGGGGTAGGCAGAGGGGTGGGCGGCGGCGTAGGGACAGGACTGGGGATGAGGAAAGGAGTGGGCGTTGGAGCCACCACCGCTATTGGCGTGATGGTAACCGCAGGCTGTTCGCCGGCATCTTCTTGGCAGGCCACCAGTGACAACGACAGAAGAGCGGCTACACTGGCCCTTATTACAGAGGAGGCTGCTAACGTCCAGCTCTGACGGAACCTATGGGGCTGCTGTCTCATGGGGTTTGACTCCTCACAACACAAAGCTTTGGGATCCTGCCGGTTCTGGGAGAGCCGAGCCTTGGTGGTGTCCAACTCAAAAACTCGGCCAGGCTGCTTCTCAGCCACAGCAGCGCTTACACGCTGCTAACACTATAGATAGAGTCTTAGCTTTTTGCAAACCCCACCTGTGGACTTCCCCTTTGGGGGTGAAGCCAGATAGAGGGGAATGACCTGGGCCGAGTTAGACTGGTAAGCGTGACAGCAAGACGAGGATCCATGGCAGCAAGGGCGGGAGCAGAACCATCTTCTGGCTGTGGAGAAGCAGAGGGGCAGACTGCCGTTGGCGTTGATGCCCTGTACCCCTCAGAAAACATCAGCGGGGCGGGGTATGCCCGGGAAGAGCTGCAAGAGGCTTGCGGGGTCTTTGGCATCCTGGCTCCAGGAGAGGAGGTGGCCAAGCTGGCCTACTTTGGCCTATTTGCCTTGCAGCATCGCGGCCAAGAATCGGCAGGGATCGCCACTTTTGAGGGATCCTTTTGCCGGGTTCACAAGGCGATGGGCTTGGTCTCCCAGGTCTTCGATGAAGTGAACTTGGCCCAACTGACCGGGGATCTGGCGGTTGGTCACACCCGCTACTCCACCACTGGATCCAGCCGCGTGGCCAATGCTCAGCCGGTGATCGTGGAGACTCGCCTGGGGCCGCTGGCTCTGGCCCACAACGGCAATTTGGTCAATGCGGAAGAGCTGCGGAAGGAACTGGAGGCCGCCGACCGGCACCTAACCAGCAGCACCGACTCCGAGTGTATTGCCCACGCCATTGCCCAGGCGGTGAACCAAGGTCAAGATTGGATCGCGGCCACTTGCCAAGCTTTGCGCCGCTGTCAGGGGGCTTTTAGTCTGGTGATCGGCACGCCAGAGGGCCTGATCGGGGCACGGGATCCCTATGGGGTGCGTCCGCTGGTGTTGGGGCTTTTGAGCAGCAACCCCGCTCTGGATGAGCTGCTGCAGTCAGAGATGCTGGAGATCATCTGCAGCGACGGCACCCTCAGCCACCCCGAGGCCGAGCCGCTGCATTACGTGTTGGCTTCAGAAACCTGTGCTTTGGATATCATTGGGGCCGACCCTCTGCGGCAGGTGGAGCCGGGAGAGTTGGTGTGGATCAGCCGTCAGGGGCTGCAATCGGTGCGTTGGGCGGAGGCCACCCCCAAGTTGTGCATCTTCGAGATGATCTACTTCGCCCGCCCAGACAGTTGGATGCACGGGGAAAGCCTCTACTCCTACCGGGTGCGGCTGGGAGAACAACTGGCCAAGGAGGCTCCGGCAGAGGCCGACTGGGTGATCTCCGTTCCCGATTCCGGCACGCCGGCGGCCATTGGCTATGCTCGCCAGTCGGGGATCCCTTACACCGAAGGGCTGATCAAAAATCGCTACGTGGGCCGCACCTTTATTCAGCCCACCCAATCCATGCGGGAGCGGGGCATTCGCATGAAGCTCAACCCCCTGGAGGATGTGCTGGGGGGGAAGCGGATTGTTATTGTGGACGACTCAATTGTGCGGGGCACCACCAGCCAGAAAATCGTCAAGGCCCTGCGCCAGGCGGGGGCCACCCAAGTCCACATGCGCATTTCCAGCCCCCCGGTTACCCATCCCTGCTTCTACGGCATCGATACCGACAACCAGGATCAATTGATTGCCGCCAAGCATTCCGTAGAGGAAATCGCCGAGAAGATTGGAGTGGATTCTTTGGCCTACCTGAGCTGGGAAGGCATGCTGGCTGCCACGGGCCGGGATCCCAACTCGTTCTGCTCCGCTTGCTTTACCGGCCACTACCCCATCCCCATCCCAGAAGGGCTGAAGCGCTCCAAGCTGGCCCTGGAACTGGTGGCTACTGGCAAGAGCCGCTAGGCTGCTCAGGGATCCCCGCTAGACTGAGAAGAAGAATTGCTTGGGGCAAGCCATGACTTTTCGCCTACGCCAATTGGGGGATCCCATCCTGACGCAAGTGGCCGAGCCGGTGACGGAGTTCAAAACGCCGGCCTTGCAGGATCTTATAGAAGGTATGCTGGCTACCCTGAAAGAGGCGCAGGGGGTGGGCTTGGCTGCTCCTCAGGTGGGATCCCTGCTCCAAGTGCTGATCGTGGCCTCTCGTCCCAATCCCCGCTACCCGGAAGCGCCGCAAATGCAGCCTTTGGTGATGGTTAACCCCCGTCTGCTGGCTTGCAGTTCTGACCAGGTGCTGGGTTGGGAAGGCTGCTTGAGTGTGCCCAATTGCCGTGGTCTGGTGGCCCGCGCCCGCGAAGTGGAGGTGGAGTATTACACTCCAGAAGGCGTTCAGCAAAGGGTGGTCTGGCAGGATTTTCCGGCGCGGATCTTTCAGCACGAATACGATCACCTGATGGGTCGGGTGTTCCTGCAGCGGCAGCCTCGGCAACTGCTTACCGAAGCCCAGTACCAAGCCCAGATTTTGGGTCAGCCCGCCTGAGGGATCCCACCATGCCCTACATGGTTATCTACGACGGCCTCTGCAACCTCTGTGCCACCGG
>NZ_JANSIC010000137.1:0-6836 GCF_047461955.1 Synechococcus sp. R55.7 | reverse complement strand
GGTCTCGCGTGGAGCGGATGTCCGTCTCGGCTATCGCTGCCCTTGCCAGCAAGCTCCCAAACTGGGGGCTTGTCCCACCTGCCAAAGGAACAGGCTTTCGGCCCCAAGGGGGTGAATGCTCCAGGGATCCAGGCCAGACCCAAACCACCCATAGGGATCGACGGCAGCCGGTTGGCCGGAGTTGGTGTTGTCGAAGCGACGCACCTCGAAATGGAGATGGGGCCCGCTGGCACAGCCGCTGTCTCCCGATAGGCCGATGATTTCTCCTGGGGCCACCACTTGCCCCTCCTGCACCCCAACTTGGCTGAGGTGGGCGTAGAGGGTTTCCCAGCGGGGAAGGGTTCTTCTGTCTGCTCTCTCCCCATCGGAGAATTCTGGCTCGTGCAGAAGGCGCACCCGCAACCCCCTGACCGGTCGGCCCAAGCCGGGGCAAAAAAACTCCGGCTCCTCACGGGCCACGGTGACCCGACCGGCGGCAGCGGCCAGGATCGGGGTGCCCACCGGCATCTCCCAGTCATAACCGGCATGGCCATCGCTTTTGCCACAGGGGTGCAGCGGGCCAGGGATCCAAACTTGGCCTTGCCCACTCACAAACCGTCTGTTGCCATCCCTCTCCCCCAAAGGCAAGTCATGGTCGAAGAGGTTGGTGACAGGAAATTCCCCAACAAAGGGCTTGTGCAAAAACGGCCACTGGGGCGGCGGCGGATCCCCATAAGCAGAACGATATTTTTCCAGCTCCAGCCGATAGTCTTCCAGATCCTGACGCTGGGCGGGATCTTCCGTGTGCTGCTGCAACAGATCCACCAGCTGCAGGGCCTGAAGCCAGTCCTGGCGCTCCACAGCACGAGCCAACTGGGCGTACACCCCCACCCGGGATCCCTGCGGCGAAGACGGGGAGGAGACCTGAGGAAAAACGGGCGATATGTTTACGAATTGATACAATAGACAGCAAAATATCAGCAGTGTCACCGTTAGCGGTGGTGACATCCCTGCCCAGAGGGCCATCCCAAGTAGGCCGGCCTGCAAGCAAGCGGGCTTGTTCTTGGCTTTAGGCTCTCTCTTGGGGCCATCCGCTTTTTCCCTCAGCCGCCGTATGGGTTGCAAGGAGACAGAGCGGCTTCGCTTAACCACTCTTCGGGAGTTTCTCATGCGTTGGTTCTCGTCCTCTGGTGTTCTCGTCAGCCTGCCTTTCCAGTCTTCTGTTGGGCGAAGTGTTCTGCCCCTGTCTGGCTCGATTTGGCAGCGGCTGGAGGCCTTAGCTCTGGGTTTGCACATTCTGTCTTTGCTTTTTGGGTTGGCAGGGTTGCTCTGGGTTGTACCCCATCCTGAGTGGGTGGCCAGTTTGCCCCCCATTGGCCTTCAAGCTTTCTCCTTGAGCATGGGCAATGGCGGCGTGGCCTACATGGTGTTCGGTGCGCTGGCGGCAGCTCTGATGGGATCCCGGCTGTTGGGGATGCGGCGCCTGTTGATGTTTTTGATCCCGGCGGTGGGCATTTCCTTGGGCAGTGAGCTGTTGGGTACCAGCACTGGGATCCCCTTTGGCAACTATGGCTACCTGAGTGGGCTGGGCTATAAGATTGCCGGGTTGGTGCCTTTTACCATCCCTCTGTCTTGGTTTTATGTGGGGTTGTCGTCCTATTTGTTGGCGCGTGTGGCTCTGCAAACCCAGCGCCACTGGTTGATCCACTTCGAGGCCATCATGTTGGGGGCCCTGCTGCTCACCGCCTGGGACTTCGTGCTGGATCCGGCCATGACCCGCGGCTTGATCCCGTTTTGGACGTGGTTTCAGCCGGGGCCCTTCTTCGGCATGCCGTTGCAAAACTTCGGGGGTTGGATGCTGACTGGGGCTGCCTTCATGACGGTGGCCAATCTGCTGTGGGGCGAGGATCAACCCATCCTTGACCGCCGCCAGTTGGTGGGGCCGCTGGTGCTCTATGTAGCTAATTTTGCTTTTGCCCTGTTGATGAGCCTGGGCTCCGGCATTGTTGCGCCGGCGGGGCTGGGCCTGTTGTTGGGGTTGGGGCCCGCTTTGGGGTTGTGGTGGAGTGCAAAGACCCCATCCCGCTATTGCGAAAGGACTCCGTCCCGCTATCGCGACCAGCCTGAGCCGCCTTCCCATCCCCAAAAGGACTCTGTCCCGCTATTGCAAACGGTTGAGGGAGAGGCAGGTCGGGACTGGGATACTTTGGAGGATCCCGGTTGGGTTGGCGCGAAATAAACTGGCCCTAACCTTTCCTCGGCGAGATCCCCCAGTTGTCCAGGCCATGAACTTCTGCAGCGACAATGTCACAGGCGCCTGTCCTGAGGTGATGGAAGCCCTGTTGGCCCTCAGGGGATCCGCCATGCCCTATGGAGGGGACGAATGCACAGCGCAGGTGCAAAGGCTGTTTGCCGAGATCTTCGAGCATGAAGTGGCAGTGTTTCCGGTGGCAACAGGATCTGCTGCCAATGCCCTGGCCCTTTCGGTGCTCACCCCGCCCTACGGGGCGATTTATTGCCATCCCGAGGCCCACATCAATCTGGACGAATGTGGAGCGCCAGAGCTGTTTACAGGTGGGGCCAAGTTGGTGGGGATCCCAGGGGAACAAGGCCGTATCGACTGGGGCAACTTAAAAGCAGCCCTGGAGCGGGCGGGGTTTGGGGTGGTTCATCACGTGCAGCCTGCCTGCCTCAGCCTGACGCAAGCCACTGAGGCCGGCACCCTCTACTCCTTGGAGCAGCTTGGATCCCTGGCGGATTTGGCCCATCACTTTGGCCTTAAGGTGCATATGGATGGGGCCCGCTTTGCCAATGCCTTGGTCGGTTTGGGCTGCACCCCTGCCGAGATGACCTGGAAAGCGGGGGTGGATGTGCTGTCCTTTGGGGCCACCAAAAATGGAGCCTGGGCTGCGGAAGCGGTGGTGTTTTTTCATCCAAATCAGGTGGGCGATTTTGAGTTTCGCCGCAAGCGCAGTGGCCATCTGCTCTCGAAGATGCGCTTTTTGTCTGCCCAATTGCAGGCCTATCTCCAGGATGGGGTGTGGCTGCGCAATGCCCGCCATGCCAACGCAATGGCCCAGCAGTTGGCGCAGGGACTGGGATCCCTGCCGGGAGCCAGGTTGGTATATCCCACCGAGGCCAATGAGGTTTTTATCGAGCTGCCGGAGCCGGTTCTCCAGGCCCTAGAGGGAGCGGGGTTTCGGTTTTACCGCTGGCTGGGGGAAGGTCACCACTTAATCCGCCTGGTGACGGCTTTTAACACTTTGCCCGCAGATGTCGAGCGCTTCTGCCAGGTGGCTCAGCAAGCCAGCCATTTGCAATAGGCGGACGGAGTCCTTCAAGCTGACCAGGGATCCCCCTGGCCAAAGGCCTGAGCGTCCCAAGGGATCCCTGAAGGCTGTTCATCGGCTCGTCAATCCTTAAAGTGGGTGCTGTCGCGACCGGGCTTTTTCTCCAGGCAGGGCGAGGCGGAAGTCGATCCCGTTTTCTTTGAGTTGTCCTGTAGCAGACCAATCAGCAGACAGGCCACCCCAAGGTTGATGGCCACATCCGCCACGTTGAATACCGGAAAGCGAATCCAGATCAAATTGAAAAAGTCCACGACATAGCCGTTGACGAAGCGGTCGATGCCGTTCCCCACGGCTCCTGCCCACACCAAGCCATAGCCGGCCTGTTCCCATCGGCCCAGGATCCCGCCGCGAATGGCCAGCAGCGCCAACGCCAGCGCCACCCCCAGCGAGATCCACTTCAAGAGCTCTGCCGAATCTTCAAACAGGCTCCAAGCAGCGCCGGTATTCTCCACGTAGGTGAGGTGAAACACCCCTGGCCACAGCTCAATCTCTGGCCCCGGCAGCAGCCGTTCCACTGCCCAGTGCTTGGTCGCCTGATCCAAGATTACCCCCAGGATCCCGGCCAGCCAAAAGCCTTTGTTTTTCATGTCGTCTTGGCCTCAATCACGTCCACCGGCAAGAGCGCCCCGATGAGCACTTTTCCCATCCTGACATGCTGCTCTTCTGCCGGCTCATTGCACAGAAGCTCAAGGGCGGAGCTCTGGACTCGAAGTTGGGCCTGTAACGGGATCCAACACCGGTGAGTGGCCTCAGAAGCGATTGGCCGCCTCTGGCTTGAGAGGAGCAGCAAGAAAACCGTCCAGCTTAGGCAACTGGACGGGGATCCCCTGGGGGTGGACAGGATTGGCTACCGACCCTGCTGCTCCAGGGATCGGCGCAATTCGCTGGCCATCTGCATGAACTCTTGCGGGTTGCCCGCCTTGCCGTAGGAAGAGCGATCCTGAACCTTTTTGCCGCTGCCTTGGCGGGTGCGGGTGTTGAGCAAAGCGCTGGCCATTTCCATGAACTTGGCAGGATTTCCCTCGCTGCTGCCCCGCACGAGAGGGGCGCGTCCGGCACGAGTGACAGCCATAGATACCTCAATTTTCACAAATGAAATGCTTGTTACATTTTCTCACAAGGGCTCTGCGATCAACCAGGGCCAGCGTTTCCTTGCTGTTACAGCGACTCCGGCCAATACTTAGGGATCCCTCCAAGTGCAAACCTTGCCTGAGGTTGGAAAGAGCCATCAGCGAGTTGTGGTTTTCTCTTGAGTCCAATGATGGGTCAGCCAAATGGGGAGCACCGTCAGGCCGATCACCCCCAGAGCCACCACGCTGATCACCGGGCGCTGCCGAGGCTTGGTGAGCTGGCTGAACACCCAGATCGGCAGGGTTTGCTGCTGGCCGGCGGTGAAGGTGGTGACGATGATTTCATCGAAAGACAGGGCAAACGCCAGCAGGGATCCCGCCAATAGGGCCGAGGCCAGTTCGGGCAGAAGGATGTACCGAAAGGTTTGCAGAGGATTGGCCCCCAAGTCGGCAGAAGCCTCCAGTTGAGAGCGTCCCATGCGGCGAAACCGGGCCAGCACGTTGTTGTACACCACCACCAGACAAAAGGTGGCATGGCCGATAACAATTGTCCAAAAGCTGAAAGGGATATGCAGCAAATGGATCGCCGAGCGCAAGGCGATCCCGGAGACAATGCCCGGCAAGGCGATGGGCAGCAACACCAAAAACGAGATCGTCTCGCGGCCAAAAAATCGGCTGCGATAGACTGCTGCTGCCGCCAGGGATCCCAGCACCACCGCCACTCCGGTAGCCAGCACAGCCACCCGCAAAGACAAAAACAAGGCCCGCCAAATATCGGCCCGCCCCCAGGCCACGGCAAACCAATGCCAGGTCAGCCCCGGCAAAGGGAAGCGCAAGGTCGCCTCATCGGGGCTGAAGGCATAAAGGACGATCACCAGCAGAGGAAGATGGAGAAAGAGCAGCACCCCCAGCGAGAACAGGATCCAAAGCCATTGGCCGATGGGAAAAGGGCGAATCGGCATGGATGAGGGAGAATACAGAGCTGGATGGGGAACAGTCTACAGGTAGAGAAATGGTCTGTGAAATAGCCTTGTAGGGAAGCAGCCTTTGGCAAGGACTTTAGATTGCTTGGCCGACTTTGGAGCTCCAGTCGAGCAGAGCATCCCAAACCCAGATTAAACTCGCAGCATGATCGCGTTTTTAAGCGGCCACCTTGTGGCCATCGAATGGGGAGAGCGCAGCAGCCTCACCGTTGAGGTGCAGGGGATCGGCTATCGCGTCAAGGCCCCAGGACGTTTTCTCAAGCAACTGCCTGCAGTGGGGGAGCCCGTCCGGGTGTTCACCCATTTGGTGGTGCGAGAGACCGAGCTGGTGTTGTACGGGTTTGGCTCGCCAGCCGAGCGGGACTTGTTTGTGGAACTCATCAAAGTCTCGGGGGTGGGGCCGGCTTTGGGCTTGGCCCTGCTGAATACCTTCGGCCTGCCGGAGCTGGTGCAGGCGGTGGTGACCGAAAATGTGCGCCTGCTCTCCCTCACGCCGGGGGTAGGTCATAAAACGGCCCAGCGGCTGGCCTTGGAGCTGAAAACCAAGCTGGCCCACTGGCGACAGGGGATGGGAGTTGCGGATCAACCCTTGGCCGGAGGGCCGCCCATGCCCATCCGAGAAGAGGTGGAAATGGCCTTGCTGGCCCTGGGCTACAGCACTCAGGAAATTCAGGCTGCCTTGCAAGCTCTGCCCACTCACCCCCGCCCAACGGAAGACTGGCTGCGGGATGCCATCACCTACCTGAGCCAGCAGCCATGAAGCACCGCCGCATTGCCATTCTGGGCGGAACCTTCAACCCTGTGCACCATGGCCACTTGATCATGGCAGAACAAGCTCTTTGGCAGTTTGACCTGGATCAGGTGCTGTGGATGCCCGCCGGGGATCCCCCCCACAAGCCTCTGGCCCCTGGCGCCAGCAAAGCCGACCGCTTGGCGATGGTCAAGCTGGCCATTGCCGACCACGAGCGCTTCGCCTGCTCAGAGCTGGAGATCCGCCGTTCGGGGCGCTCCTACACCATCGAGACACTGCGCACCCTCATCCAGGAGCAACCCAATACCCAGTGGTACTGGATCATCGGCGTGGATGCTCTGCGGGACCTGCCCCAGTGGTATCAAGCGGAAGAACTGGCCCGCCTCTGCCATTGGATTGTTGCCCCACGGGTGGATGCCGGCGATGCCGCCCAGGTGCTGCAGGCGGTGGCCGCAAAGCTGCCCATCCAAGCCCAAATCCTGGAAGCCCCTACCCTGACGCTCTCTTCCACCTACCTGCGACAGCAAATCCAAAAGGGAGGGTCTATCCGCTACCTGGTGCCCCCTGCTGTGGAGCACTATATCCGTCAGCACCGCCTCTATCTGCAGCCCTAAAGGAAAAAAGGGGGCGGATCCCCCCTCTAGAGTCACCAAACAGCTTAAGACCTGCCATACGCCACAGCCTCTCCCCGGAAGAGGGAAAG
>NZ_JANSIC010000136.1:0-6949 GCF_047461955.1 Synechococcus sp. R55.7 | reverse complement strand
AATCAACATAGTCTATGGCTCTGGGCCTCCCTTCTGGCTCACGACTGCTCCGAACCTGGGGTATCCCAGTTTACCAGGGGAGCCGGGGCGTCGTTGAGACAAGAGCTCCAGTCCGCCAGACAACACCCCAATGCCATCCCTGTCAAGTGGGCTCTGCGGCCGCCAGAACCCCATCTCCTTGGCGCAAGGGATGAGCTGAATCCCGCGGCAAATGCACCACGATGATGGGAAGGCTGGGTCGGTTGCGGGCGATGGTCTCCGGCTCTCGGCCCAGGCGCGACCGGTTGCCGGTTTCGCTGGGAATCAACACCAACACATCTCCCGGCTGCAGCGCTTTAAAGACTTCCGCCACCACCCCCCCCTGCACCCGCTGAACCGGCAAGTGGGCATAGCTTTCTGCCGGCAAGGCTGGGGAGCGTTCCCGCCCAGGTCGGGTTTGCACCAGCAGGATCTGCAAACCCGCTTTCAATTCGCCGGCCAGCGTCTGCGCCAGCCCAAGGGTCTGCTGCAGGGATCCGGGAGAGACCTCCAGCTCCGGTGCAACCAAGAGGATGCGGCGCGCCGTCTCGATGGGTACCGGAAACCGCGTGATCAACACTGGGATCCCCACCTGCCGCACCACCGCGTCAATGATGCTGCCGAAAAAGTTCTCCGCATAGGTGGAGTAGCCCTTCCAGCCCAGGATCACCAAGGTTGCCTGCCGTTCCGCCGCCGAGCGAATGATCCCTTTTTCCACCGAGTCATCCACCCGCCGGATCGGCTCCACTCGGGCCACGGCGCTGTGGGCCAGAGCTTCTGCGAAAGTCAGCAACTGCTCCTGCCGGGCCAGGGCTGCTGGCGAGATCCCGGCGCGGTCAGACAAAACATGCAGCGGCAGCAGCGTTCCCCCATCTTTTTTGGCCAAAATCAAAGCCAACTGTAACAGGTTCCTCTCAGTATCCGGGTTGGCCACCGGCACCAAGACGCGAGCTCCCCAATCCGGCTTGGGCAATTCGGTGGACTCTGCGGCCACCTCGGTGGGCTGCATTTGCTCTCCCCAGCGGGCCACAATCCAAGGCGAGGCAACACAGGTCACGAGGATCATGGCAATGGTGCCGTTCACCGTCAGCTCATCCACCAACTCCACCTGAAAAGCCACCGTGATGGCCGCCAGGGTAGCCGCCGCCTGAGCCATCGACAAACCGAACATGATCATCGTGCTGGCAAAGCGCCAGCCAAACAGTTGGGCCGGGATCCAAGCGGCCAGAAACTTGCTCACCACCTCCGTTGCAATCATCACTCCGCCCACCAGCAGCGAGCGCGGCTCTCCCAAGAGAATGCCGGGATTGATCAGCATCCCCACCGAGATCAAGAAAAAAGGCACAAACAGGGTGTTGCCGATAAACTGGATCCGGTTCATCAGGGGGCTGAGCTGGGGGATGATGGGGGTAATGGCCGTCCCGGCCAGAAAGGCTCCCACCACCGGCTCAATGCCGATCAACCCCGCTCCGTAGGCCACCACAAACAAAGTGGCGATCACGAAAGTAAACTCTGCTCCCTCGTCGTGACCAAAGCGTTGAAAGAACCAACTGCCCAGCTTAGGCACCCCCCACAGGGTGGCAAACGTGTAGAGGGCAATGGAAGGGATCAACGTCAGCCAAAAGCGCAGCGACAGCTCCCCTTGGTGGGCGCGCACCACCACCGCCAGCACCAACAAAGCCAGGACATTCGTGATAAGGGTGGCCCCCAAAGTTGCCGTCACCGTCTGCAGGCGCATCAACCCCAGCTTCGAGATGATGGGCAGACCGATCAGGGTGTGAGAGGCAAAACAAGAGGCCACCAGCACCGCCGCCAGAAAGCCATACCCAATGGCCAACATGGCTGCTGTGCCGATGAGCATGGGCAACAGAAAGGTGAGCGCCCCGAAGAGGGTGGCCTTCCCGGCATTGAGCTTCAAATCTTCCAGACTGGTCTCCAGCCCCGCCATGAACATGAGAAACAACAGCCCCACCGTGCCCAGCAGGATGATGGTCTCGTCCCGCCGCAAGATGCCCAAGCCGTAGGGCCCCACCACCAGCCCAGCCAAGATTAACCCGATGATCCCCGGCAGGCGCAGCCGCTCAAATAGCAAGGGAGCCACCAGCATGATGGTCAGGATGATCAAAAACACCAGCACCGGATTCTCAACAGGGCCGATCAGGGCTAGAGGGATCCCCGAAATTTGCAGCCAGTGAGCCAGCATAAATACCCGACAGACAGCTAATGAACAGACCCGGCAAAGCGCCCGCATGAGTCTATCAGATTCCCTCGGCTCTAAAGTAGATCTCCGTAGTCCACAGTCTTTGTCCAGCCTTCAATCGCTGGCAGGGCGTTTAACAAGTACTTAAAAGCACATCAAATACATTGGGAATGAAGACTGCTGGGCAGGGATGGCCGGAGAAAGGCAAGAGAAACTCCCGAGAAACACGCATTAAAATCAGAGGGTACATGCTCCTAGGCTGCCTATGCACCAGCTTGCTCCTGGAAAAGTGATCGGCCAGCGCTATCAACTGGTTCACAGCATTGCAGCGGGCGGCATGGGGCGGGTGTTCAAGGCTGTCGATACGCGCCTGTTCAACCGTCCGGTGGCGGTCAAGCTGTTGCACCAAAACTTGGCAGGCGATGACAACACCCGACGCCAGTTGCACAAACGTTTTCAGCAGGAAATTCGCATCAGCACGTTGTTGGGGGAGCACCCTGCCATTGTTAAGGTGCTGGATTACGGTCTAGAGAACGACCAACCTTACCTGGTGATGGAATACCTAACGGGGCGCAGTTTGGGGGAGCTAATGCTCAAGCAGCCGGTGCTGCCGCCTCAACAGGTGGTGAGGATGGCCCGCCAAGTGTGTGCCGGTCTCTATTACGCCCACAACCTAGAGACCGAGCAGGATGGCCATCTCATCAAGGGGGTGATCCATCGCGACATCAAACCCAGCAACCTCTTCGTCCTAAAAGATGAAACGTTGGGGGAGACCGTCAAAATCTTGGATTTCGGCATTGCCAAGCTCCTCAGCGACGTTTCCCTTGCCCTTGGCACCCAGACCACCGGCTTTTTGGGTACGGTGCGCTACGCCTCTCCCGAACAGCTGCGCGGGGAAGCCTTGGATGCCCGCTCGGATATCTACTCGTTTGGCGTGGTGCTCTACCGCATGTTGACCGGGCAACACCCCCTCCAGCCGAAGAGCGATTCTTTCCCCGGCTGGTACGAGGCCCACAATTACCAGCAGCCTCAGCCCTTCGATCGCTCGAATTTGCCCTATGAGATTCCGCTGGAGCTGGAACAGGTGGTGCTCTCCTGTCTGGCCAAAGATCCCGACCGGCGGCCCCAAGATATGAAGGTTCTCAGCGCCCAATTGGAGGGATCCCTGCGCTCCCAGAGCGCTGCCGGCTCTTCCCTCGCGTCCCCCCCAGCCGCACCCATCTTCTCCGAGCGTACCCTAGCGGCGGTAGATGCAGGGCAGTCGGGCACACACCTGCTCAGTACCCAGGCAGAGCCCGAGGCCAAGCCGTTTCCCCTCTGGGCTGGGATAGCCCTTTTTGTTGTCATTGCGGGGAGCACCTTCTGGGGCCTGCGTCTGCTGTTGGATCCGGGCCCAGGCAGCGAAAGACCGCCTGCTGCCCCCGAACGCCCCCTTCCAGTCGGCGGTGCAGAGCACCCTGAGCGGGATCCCTCAGCCACTCCTGAACCTCTGCTGGACTGGCTGCTACGGGATCCGGAGGGCAAACCGGTGTTTGAGGATGATCCCGCCCCAGATCTGGGAATCGGTGAGTCCGCAAGCGAGCCCACACCCAGGCCAGCGGCAACTCCAGAGGCAGTGTCCTCTACCCCTCAGCCCCCTGCTCCAACTCAGCAGGTGTCACCTCCTCCTCCAGCCCCTGCTGTGCCTCCACCCCGACCGGTTGCAGTGCCCACGCCCGCTGCTCCACCTTCTCCAGCCCCTGTCCCAGCCAAACCTCTCCCGCCGCAGCCCATCAATCAACCTTTGTTTCCCCAAGTGAACCGGGTTGCTCCAACTCCTGCTCCCCCTGCAGCACCCCCAACCCAACCCCCTACCCCCGGCTTTCTGGAGCGGTTGCGCGAGGAGCGAGAACGCTTGGGGAAAGACTAGGCGCAAAAAAGGGATCCCCAAGGATCCCTTCGCAAACAGAGACATAGGGCTAGTCTTCGATGGGATCCCCCGTCAAGGGATCCCAGAACAGGTAGAGTCAGGCGGCAGCCAGCCGGGCATTGGCGGCATCCCAGTTCACCAAGTGCTCCAGGTAGGCATTGATGAAGTCAGGCCGCCGGTTTTGGTAATCCAGGTAGTAGGCGTGCTCCCACACATCCAAAGTGAGCAGGGGCGTTTGGCCGTAAACCAGGGGGTTTTCGGCATTGGGGGTTTTGGTGACCTTCAGGGTGCCGTTGTCCAGCACCAGCCAGGCCCAACCGCTGCCAAATTGGGTGGCGGCTGCCGTCTTGAAGGCTTCTGCAAACTTGTCATAGCCGCCAAAGTCGGCGTTGATCTTGTCGGCAATAGGCCCGGTAGGCGCACCTCCCCCGCCTGGCTTCATGGATTCCCAGAAAAAGGTGTGATTCCAAACTTGGGCAGCATTGTTGAAGATACCCGCTTTGTTGGGATCCCCAAAGGTGGCTTTGATGATCTCCTCCAGAGACTTGTTGGCCAGATCGGTGCCCTCGATGAGCTTGTTCAGGTTGGCTACGTAGGCTGCGTGGTGCTTGCCGTGGTGGTAGGAGAAGGTTTCTGCCGACATGTAGGGCTTGAGCGCGTCAGCAGGATAGGGCAGAGCCGGGAGTTCAAAAGCCATAATCGTCTGTCCTCTGTGTCTTGTGCAAGGAATGCAAGAAAGAACGCGGCGAAGGGTCAGGATAACCAGAAAAAGGCGTTACCTTTCTTTGCAGTTTTAGTGTAACTCAGAATCAGTACGCGCTGGGATCCCTTGGACACCTCGATTCCGGTTGGAACCCTGCTCGACCCCAGAGAGGTGGAATCGCGGCTGTCTCAGCGCAATTGCCGATAACCACTTGTTGGCCAGCGGTTGGAAAAGCGAGATGTCCCAGCTACAGAGGGCTAACGGGATCCCTCCCGCAGCAGCTCGATCAGCAGGGGAGCGACATCCCTGAGCAGGGGGATCAAAACAGCCGTGATGGCGGCGATGGTCACTACATTGCGGGTGAAGTTGAGGGTATCGCGGCTGAGCTGGAAAAACCGCTCGTCCCAGCGTTTGACCTCGGCCTCCAGACGTTCTTCGGCGCCAGCAATGCGTTCCTCGGCTTTGGCAATGCGTTCCTCGGCTTTGGCAATGCGTTCCTCGGCTCTGGCAATGCGCTCCTCGGTGCCGGCAATGGTTTGCATCAGCTCTTGGTTTTGCCGGGCCAGTTGGGCGATGGCCTGAGCGTTGGCCTCGACAGTGCGCTCGATGCGCGCCAGCCGCTCCTCGCTGTAGGTCATGGTCGGGGAGGGGGAAATTGATGCGGGCTGGGGAAGTCCTGAGGTGGGATCCCTTGCAGAGCCTCAGTCATAAAGCGCTTCCAGGTGGGGGCAACAAAGGCCCCGCCGGCGGTGCCGGGCAGCATGGGGGAGTTGTTGTCGTTGCCAATCCAAATGGCGGTAGACAGTTGCGGCACATAGCCGATGAACCAAGCGTCGCGGAAATCAGAGGTGGTGCCGGTTTTGCCGGCTACAGGTCGCCCATCGTCCAGACGAGCTGCCCTCCCGGTGCCTTGGGTCACCACCCCTTTGAGGATTTGGTTGAGCGTAGCCACCGCCCAGGGATCCAAAACCCGCTCCGGCTGGGGCCTGGCCTCGAAGAGGATTTGGCCGTTGCGATCCACCACCTGGGCCAAGAGGGTCGGCTCCACCCGATATCCGCCATTGGCAAAGACCGCATAGCTGGCCGCCATCTCCAGGGGGCTGACGCTGGCCGAGCCCAGAGCTGTAGCCAAGTTGGGAAACATCTCGGCACTGATGCCGGTGGCCTGAGCCGCTGCGATGACGTTGCGGATCCCAACATCATCGGCCAACTTGACCGTGGGCACGTTGCGGGAGAGCTCCAAAGCCCGAGCAAAGGTGAGGGAGCCATAGAAGGTGTTGTCGTAGTTTTTCGGGCTGTAGGGTGGCGAGCCGGGATAGGTGACGGGGGTATCTTCCAAGATGCTGCCGGGTGAATAGCGCCCGCTGGCCAGAGCCGCGTAGTACACATAGGGCTTAAAGGTGGATCCCGTTTGGCGAAACGCCTGGGTGGCGCGGTTAAATTGGCCCCGCTGAGCGTTGATCCCGCCCACAATGGCCTTCACATAGCCGGTACGGGGATCCACTGCCGCCAAAGCCATTTGATCGGCACGACGAGCTGCCCCAATGCGGGGGCCATCTTCATTGACAATGCGCTGGGCAAGGCGCTGCAGACGCAGATCGATGGTGGACTGAACCCGCAGACCTCCTTGCATTAGAGCTTGTTCCCCATAGCGGCGCCGCAGCTCCGCCTCAATGGCATCGGTGACCGCCGGAGCATTGCTTTGAAAGGAGGTAATGCGGCCTAAGGTCAGCTTTTGCTCCCGCGCCGCCTGGGCTTCCTCGGGGGTAATCCACTTCAGCTCCACCAGACGATCCAGCACCAGGTGTTGCCGCCGTTTGGCTCCCTCCAGGTTGCGAAAGGGGCTGAGGGTTTCCGGGGCCGGCAGGATCCCAGCCAACATCGCCGCTTCAGCCAAGTTCAGTTCAGACGCATCCTTGTTGAAGTAGCTGCGGGCTGCCGCCTGGATGCCGTAGAGATTGTGCCCCCAGTACACCTGGTTGAGGTACATCTCCAGGATCTCGTCTTTGCTGAAGACCTGTTCTAGGCGCACCGCCAACACGATCTCGGCGACTTTACGGCTGAGGGTACGCTCCGGCCTCAAAAACAGGTTCTTGACCAACTGCATTGTCAGGGTGGA
>NZ_JANSIC010000135.1:3260-6974 GCF_047461955.1 Synechococcus sp. R55.7 | reverse complement strand
GTGCAAGGCTCCTGTTGCCCGCCGCAGAAACCGCAAGAGAAGGTTAAGCTAAGGCTCTGTTGGCCCCCGACCATCAGATTGGCAGGATGGGTGTCATGTTCCAGATCCAACCCCTGACCCCAGAACGGATTGCCCGTATGGCGGCAGGAGAGGTGATCGACTCTCTGGGGGCTGCTCTGCGGGAATTGCTGGAAAATGCCCTCGATGCCCAGGCCACCCGCATTCAAGTGGAGATCTGGCCGACTCGCTGGCAGGTGCAGGTGGGGGATAACGGCCACGGCATCCCGGCCTCGGAGCTGGAGCAGGTGGCCCGCCGCCATACCACCAGCAAACTGGAAGGTCGCAGCCTGGGATTTCGTGGGGAAGCCCTGCACAGCCTAGCCCGCTTGGGATCCCTAGCTATCCAAACCCGCCACGCTGACGATGCTCACGGCTGGCTGGCCGCCTACGACCGACAGGGGGAGCTGATCCACAAGCAGCCGGCAGCCACTGCCTTGGGAACGGTGGTCACGGTTGCGGATTTGTTTGCCGACTGGCCTCTGCGCCGTCGGGCCTTGCCCCAAACTCGCCCGCTCCTGACCCTGGTGCAGAATGCAGCCCTAGCCCATCCCTGGGTCAGTTGGCAGGTGCATCAGGAAGGGCAATTGCTGCTCAGCCTCTGGCCGGGAAAGTCTCTGCAAGATCTGCTGCTGCAGGTGTTGCCGCAGGTGGATCCCACGGATCTGCGCTATCGGCGGATCCAGGATGGGGATAGCGATTGGGAAGTGGTGCTGGGCCTGCCGGATCGCCTGCATCGCCCCCACCCCGATTGGATCCGTGTGGCCGTAAACGGACGGTTTGTGCAGATGCCCGACTGGCAACGGCTGATCCAGTCGGTTTTTCACCACGCGTTGCCTCGCCACCGTCATCCACTGGTGGTTGTTCACCTGCGCCTGCCCCCAGAGCAGGTGGATTGGAACCGTCATCCTGCCAAAAGCGAGCTCTACCTGGAGAATCTGACGGCCCGCCAGGAGCAGTTGCGCCAACACCTGCACTCCCTTCTGCAATTGGGATCCGAGCAGGCCAGCCGCCGCTCTGTGCATCTGATCCGGGCCAGCGAGGCCAAGGTGGTCTATCGAGTCTCGCCCGATCTCCAGAGCCATCTTCCTCCCTCTGACCGGCCAACTTCTCCCTTGCCTCCCCTCAGAGCGCTGGCCCAACTGCATCGGATCTACATCTTGGCGGAGCATCCCCAGGGGCTATGGCTGGTGGAGCAGCACCTGGCCCACGAGCGAGTTCGCTATGAGTACATCCGGCAGCATTGGCAACTGGTAGCACCGGAGACGCCCATAACGCTGCAAGGACTATCGCCCCAAGCCCTGGAGCGGTTGGAGCAGTTGGGGCTGGAGCCAGAACCCTTTGGCCCCAATACCCATCTCATTCGACGCATCCCTCTGGCTTTAGGGTCGGAAGATCCGGAAGAGGTACAGGGATCCCTGCTAGAGCTCAGCAGTTGTCAAGATGTGCAGGCAGCCCAGGTGGCGGTGGCCTGTCGAGGGGCCTTGCGCAATGGGATCCCGCTGACCCTAGAGCAGATGCAAAAGCTGTTGGAAGCCTGGCAGCGCACCGCCAATCCCCACACTTGCCCTCATGGTCGCCCGGTCTACCTGGCCCTGGCAGAAAAAGATCTGGCCCGTTACTTCCGCCGCCGTTGGGGCCTCTGCGACCGGCCTATCTCCGACTCCAAACTGGGATCCCTATGGGAGCTGGATCCGCTGGGAGACAGGTTTGCCGCCCAGGTGCGCTCTTCTGCGTCGGATCCCACGGACGAGCCCAGCTCCACCCCACTATAATCGGGGGTGTCCAACTGCTGAAACCCCTGAAACTCCATGGCCTCCTATCTCAAACTCAAAGCCCAAGAAGAGACCTGGCTGCAGCGCCATTCCCGTCTGATCTTGGCGATCTTGGCCGGCCTGGGATCCCTGTTGACGGCCTATCTCACCTACACCAAGCTGACGGAGCAGCCCGCCGCCTTCTGCACGGGGGATGGGGGGTGTGACCTGGTGCTCTCCAGCCGTTGGGCAGAGTTTTTGGGGATCCCGACAGCGGCTGTTGGCCTGTTGGGATTTTTGGGAGTCTTGGCGCTGGCGGTGCTGCCGGATGGGCTCCCACTGGTGAAGCGGTGGCGCTGGCCGGCCCTGTTTGGCTTGGTTTCCGCCATGACCGCCTTTGAGATGTACATGCTTTACCTGATGGTGGCGGTGCTGCGGCAATTCTGCATGTACTGCACCACCGCGATCATCTTGGTGGCAGGGCTATGGCTGGTGACCATGCTGGGCCACCGCTGGCTGGATGGGGGCAAGCTGGCCTTCAGCTACATTCTGGTGGCCTTTCTCACGTTGGTGACCACGATTGGGGTGTACGCCAACCAAGTTCCCCCGCCTAGCCCCCTGGCGGTAGGGTTAGCAGCCCACCTGCGGCAGATCGGCGGCACTATGTACGGGGCCTATTGGTGCCCCCATTGTCAAGACCAAAAGGAGCTGTTCGGGGCAGCTTTCGACCAAGTGCCCTACGTGGAGTGCTCCCCCAACGGCCCCGGCACTCCACAGGCTCGAGAATGTACAGAAGCGGGGATCACCAGCTATCCCACCTGGATCATCAATGGCCGCACCTACACAGGCGTTCGCTCTCTGGAAGCCTTGGCGGTGGCCTCTGGCTATCCGCTGGAAGAGGGCAGATAAACCCCTGGAGTCGGGATGAGGATGTGAACTCGGTTGCGCCCTGCCTGCTTGGCCTGGTAGAGCGCGCTATCCGCCTGCTGCAAGGCAGCTTCCGGCTCCAGGCGGTAGTCTTCGCTGAGCACGACCCCACCGATGCTGATGGTAACAGGCAGGCTGCGCTTGGGGGAGATGTCAATGGGCCGTTTGGCGATAGCCTGCCGCAGAGACTCTGCGTAGCGACCACAGCGAGAGGGGCTAAGTCCGGGCGTAAGGCAAACAAATTCTTCCCCACCATAGCGGTAGAGCAGGCTGGAGGGCCGCAGTTGATTTTGCAGCCGCCCGACGATGGCCTGCAGCACACAGTCGCCAATGTAGTGGCCGTGGCTGTCGTTGATTTGCTTAAAGTGATCTACATCCATCATCAGCAGGCAGAGATAGCGGTAGCGAGCTTCCCCGCGGGCTCCCACCTGCTTGAGCAAATGGGGCAGCGCCTGATCCAGAGCTCGCCGGTTCAACGCCCCGGTCAAGGGATCCGTCAAAGACAAAGACTCCAACAGCTCGTTGCGGGCTCGCAATTGCCGGTTGGCCTGGGCCAAAGCTTGGGTGAGCCGCTGGAGACGTAACCCTGCCCGCACCCGCGCTCGCAGCTCCTCGGGATCGACCGGCTTGGTGATGAATTCATCCGCCCCCGCATCCAGCCCCTCTACCCGAGCCTCAACTTCAGAACGGGACGTGAGCAAAATGAAATAGACAAACTGCCCTGCGGCGGATCCCTTGAGACGGCGACAGAACTCTACCCCCGACATCTCAGGCATGACCCAGTCGCAGATCACCATGTCGGGCCACTCGCTCTCTTCCAAGCTTTGCAAGGAATCCCAAGCTGCTCGGCCGCTTTCCCAGCTTTCCACGTAGTACTGGGAGCCTGTGAGAACATTGATAATGTAGCAACGAACCACTGGGTCATCATCGACAACCCAAATGCGGGGAGTCCGGGCCGGAACAGAGCTCCAAAAGG
>NZ_JANSIC010000135.1:0-3160 GCF_047461955.1 Synechococcus sp. R55.7 | reverse complement strand
TAGCGCCAACGGCTAGTTGGAACCAGAGCCGGGAGCGGCCAGACAAGCATGGTTGGAGGCCCGCTCACGGAGCGCAAGGTGCAGTGCTTCCACAAACTGCCGCACCCGAATCGGGTCGATCATGGGAAAGGGATCCGAATAGCCTGCCGGCATGCCTGCGGAACGGGAAGATCGCTTCAGAGAACTGGCCACAATTACTCCATCTGCCCGCCGGATCAGGCTGCCGATGTTTTCAGCAGTAGCCCCCGAGCCGATGAGCAGCGGCACCTGAGGAGCAACTTTGCGGGCCAGCTCCAGCTCCTCCAGAAGGGGTGGCTTGCCGGTGGCCCAGCCGGAAAGGATGATGGCATCGGCCAGGCCACGTTCCACCGTGTCGGTGATGGCCGCATCCAGGCTGATGGGACCTAGGGGTTGGGCGTGTTTCACCAGCACATCGGCGAAAATCTTGATGTTAGCCCCCAGCTCCCGGCGATAGCGCAGCAGGCGGTAGGCATTCCCCTCGATAATGCCTTGGTCGGTCACCATCGCCCCGCAGAGCACATTCACCCGGATGAACTGCGCCCCCACGCAGGCGGCAATTGCCAGAGCACTGCAGCCATCGTTGCGCAAGACGTTGATCCCAACCGGCAGCGAGACCAGGGTTTTCAGCCGCTGGACGATGACGGTCATGGCGCTGACCACCGCTGCGTCCACCCGATCCTTGGCAAAGGGGGCATCGTAAAAGTTCTCGACAAGGATCCCGTCTACCCCTCCTGCAGCCAGGGCAGTAGCTGCCTGTTCTGCCTGAGCGATCACCCATTCCAAGTCCCCCCCCCAACGGGGTGAGGTGGGCAGCGGCAACAAATGAACCACCCCAATGACCGGATGGGGGGTTTTGAAGAGGTGTTGCAGCAGGTTCACCGGCAAGCTTCCTCAGGGATCCCTAACGATCTTACGCCTGGATCTGACCCACAGGGGTATTCTCTGGGGGAAGTGTAACATCAGGGCTGGGGGGAGAAGAGCGGGCTAGGCCTCGGAGCAATTGCGGCACCATACCCGGCCCTTCGTAAACCCAGCCGGTGTAGACCTGCAGCAGGCTGGCTCCCGCTTCCAGTTTCTCCAAGGCGTCGGCCAAGGTGAAGATGCCCCCCACTCCGATGATGGGCAATTTTCCTTGGGTGGAGCGGTGGATGTAGCGGATGACTTGGGTGGAACGCTCCCGCAAGGGGGCACCGCTGATCCCGCCGGCTTCTGCAAGGATTGGCCTAGACTCCGCTGGTGCGAAGGGGATCCCGCGGCCAGGCAGGAAACGGGTTTTCAGGTTATCGCGGCGCAGGGTGGTGTTGGTGGCCACGATCCCGGCCAGTTGATGGTCTTGGGCCAGCTCCAGGATGCTGTCAATGTCGGGCCAGTCCAGATCGGGGGCGATCTTCACCAGGAGGGGTTTTCGCTTCTGATTTTCCCGCTGTAAGGCAGATAGGATGGGCTCCAGTTGCTCAGCAGCCTGCAGGGATCGCAGCCCCGGCGTGTTGGGGGAGCTGACGTTGACCACAAAGTAGTCCCCCAGCTCCTGGAGCAGCTGGAAGCTGGCCAGGTAATCGGCAGCCGCTTCTTCCAGAGGGGTGATTTTGGCTTTGCCCAGGTTAATTCCAATGGGGATGGGACGTTGCTGTAGCCGGCGCAACCGTTCCGCCAGAGCCGCCGCCCCTTGGTTGTTAAAGCCCATGCGGTTGAGGGCGGCGCGATCTTGGGGCAGTTGAAACAGGCGAGGTTTGGGGTTGCCCGGTTGGGGCTGAGGAGTGATGGTGCCCACCTCTACAAAACCAAATCCTAGGCTGGGCCAGACGCCCAGAGCCAGGCCATCTTTGTCGAAGCCCGCAGCCAATCCAAGGGGATTGGGAAAGGTAAGGCCCCACAGCGACACCGCTAGCCGGGGATCCCGGTAGCAAAACAGTCGCTCCAGAGCCGATAGGATCCCGGTGGCCTGGGTGGCATCGATCCAGTGCAAGGCGCGCAGCAGGCCCATCTTGACCGCTTCCGGGTCGGCTCTCAGCCCAGAAAAAAGCAGAGGCCACAACACATCTCGGTACAGGTTCACCGCAAAGACCCTCTACAGGTAAACTGCCCCTTGGCTGTAGCTTGCTTCCGCGTCGCAAAAATCGGTGAGCAACTGATGGACTCCGGGCTCACTGCCAGCTAAGGGATATCCCATTGCAGCACTCAACGGTAACCTCTCTGGGCTTGCTCTTTGCCGGAGATGGAGTCCCTTTGCCGCTCAAGGCTGGCTCCCCAAACTGCCCCCAAGAGTAAGGTTACCAGCAGGTGAATGCGGCCATCCAACATCACCACATCCAAAAGCCCTGAGGCAAAAAACGCCGTCAAGGCCAGCAGCATCCCCAACAGGACACTTTCTTGCGAGCGCCGCCAAGCATGCCATCCCCGCGCCAAAATCCAACCCCACAGGATCAGGTGGCCCAACAACAGCGGGATCCCACCCTCAGCCGCCAGGTGCAGGTACAAATTGTGGCAATGGCCCAGCAGCTCCGGCGGATCTTGAGCATTGTAAAGAGCGGCAAAGCTTTGCCAGCCCCAACCGGTCAAGGGCCGCTCCTGCACCATCTGCAGGGCGAATTGCCAAGCATCCAGCCGGTTGGCGGTGGAACTAAAGTAGAGCGCTTGAGGATCGAAGGTGTCTGCCAGACGGCTCCAAATCAATCGGGGCACTACGGCCCGCCAGCCCGGCCAATCCCAAGCAGCGGCCAAACCGGCCAATCCCAGACCGGCCAAGATCCCGATCCCCCACCAACAGCGCCGCAGGGCCAGCCCCATCATCAGCGCCAGCCCCCCCACTCCCCAGCCGTTGCGAGAGGCTGTCAGCAGCAACAAGAGGGATCCCAGCCCCAACACAGCTCCCAGCCCTACCACCCTCGGCCAGTCTTTGTCGGCCTGATCCAGCCACAGCCCTGCTGCCAAGCACAGGTGGATCACCAGGTAGATGGCCAGCGTATTGGGGGAAGTGAAGGCTGCCGCCGGTCGCTCTCCCCCGGCAACCCCCGTAATCCAAACCGGCCCCCAGAAGAAGTGCCCCTGCCATCCCCACAGCACTTCTCCCCAACCCAAAAGCAGCATCAGCCCGCTGCCCAACACCAACATCTGGGCCAAACGCCGACGGCCTACAGGA
>NZ_JANSIC010000134.1:0-7005 GCF_047461955.1 Synechococcus sp. R55.7 | reverse complement strand
GGCCACCAACCCCACCGCTGTCAGGGTGAAGTGAAGCAGGGAAGTCTTGCCTTTGCGCACCATGTTGCGCATGGCCAGGCGGGTGTAACTCAGCTGGGGGGGGGATCCCGCCCCAACCGAAGGAGAATCTGCAGAAGAAGGCTGCGCCATCAGGATAACCAGAGCGATAATTTACCCTACCTTCAGGCTAGCTTAATATGCTCCTCCGGATAGAGGTGTTTCCCAAGCTTCGACCTTCCCGCTGAAGAAGGGCCATAGCTGTCGCGCGGGGATCTTCCGGTGCCAAAATAACGACAGCATCCCCCTCTTTTGCCCCCCATGTTGCAAGTTCAGCATCTTTCCTACCATCCGGCAGGCGTTTCCCAGCCCATTCTCAACGATCTTTCCTTTGAGTTGGGCCTGAACCAGTTGGGGCTGATCGTGGGCAAAAGTGGGGCGGGCAAGAGCACCCTGCTGGAGATTTTGGCTGGCTTGGCGCGGCCCACCCAAGGACGGATTACCTGGGGAGGGGCAGAACTTTCCCCCAACCGCTTGCGCAGCATGGCGGGGTTGGTGTTTCAGTTTCCAGAGCGCCACTTTTGCGGCTTGACGGTGCTGGAGGAAATGCGCTTTGGTTATCCAGAGCTACAGAGAAAAGAGATCGAAAACGCCCTCAGACAGGTGGGATTGGAAGGGATCCCTCTACATACCTCCCCAAACCGCCTCAGCGGCGGGCAACAGCGGCGCTTGGCCCTGGCCGTCCAGTTGATCCGTGGCCCGTTTTTGCTGTTGCTGGATGAGCCGACGGCAGGATTGGATTGGTCGGTGCGACGGCAGTTGATCGAGCTGTTGGCTCGGCTAAAGTCCACCTGGACGGTGTTGGTGGTTTCCCACGACCCGGAGGAGCTGTCCTCCATTGCCGATGTGCGGTGGACATTGCAGGCGGGATCCCTGAAGCTGTTGCCGACGGAGGCTTTGCTTCACAGGTAGCGGCGGGGATCCACCGGTTGGCCGTTGACGCGCACTTCAAAGTGAACATGGGGCCCGGTGGAGAGGCCGGTGGAGCCGGAAGCAGCAATTGCTTGCCCCCGCTGTACCTGCTGGCCTACCCCAACGGCAACGCGGCTGTTGTGGGCGTACAGGGTGGTGATGCCGCCCCCGTGATTCACAATCACCGTGTAGCCATAGCCGCCGTACCAGCCGGCGTAGATGACGGTGCCCCGGTCGGAGGCTCTCACCGCAGTGCCGGTGGGCACACCAAAATCGATCCCCGCATGAAAGCGGCGACTGCGGTAGAGGGGGTGAACCCGCCAGCCAAAGCCACTGGTGATCGGCCCGCGCACCGGAGCGATGAATCGGCCTGTCCCTTGAACGGGATCCCTGCCCCCCTGCTGTTGGGCCTGCTGGGCGATCAGTTGCTGGATGAGGAGAGTCAACTGTTGGGAATCGGCTTCCAGCCGCCGTTGGGCTGCTTCATAGGCCGCGCGTTCGTTGGCCAAGCGGCCCACCAGTTGCTCTTGGGCGGCAGCCTGCTGCTGCAGTTGGTTCTTCTGGGCGGCCAGCTCCTGCAAAATCAAGGAAATCTCGTTGCGCTGCATCTCCAGGGCAATGCGCTGTTGATCCACCTCTTTGGCCATTGCTTGCAGCTCTTGGATCAACTGCCGATCCGCCTCGATCAACAGTTGCAGTTGGTGGCGGCGGTCGAAAAACTCGTTCAAGTCACGGCTGGTGAGCAGCAGAGCCCACCAATGTTCAGCCCCCTGCCGCTGCATGTAGCGCAAACGGGCCGCCGTGCCCTGTTGCTGCCGTCTCAGGCGGTCTTCCAGCTCCTGTAGCTCCTTTTGAGCTTGCTCCAGGGCTTTCTGGGCTTGTTCCAGACGATACTGATTGTCGCGAAGGCTGGATTCGGTCTGTCGAATGTTTTGCTGCAGGGATCCCATGCGGCGGCGGGCTTCTTCTTCTGCTTGGCGCAGTTCTCCCAAGCGGCGCTGAGTGCTCTGGATTTGGTGCTGGATCTGCTGCTGCCGCTGTTGCAATTGGTTGACCTTCTGCGCCTGAGACGGGGCACCCCCCCACAGCAGCAAGAGGGTGAGCAATCCGAGCGCTATCCACCCTTTTAGCCTGTGTGCCCCACGACTGAGACTCGTCACTCCTCACACCCTCTGCGACTGACCCATCGACCCTAAGGATACAAAGATCCCCACGGATCTGAATCGGGCCTGAGCTGGCTATTTAGGGCTACTCCGAACAGCAACAGAAGAGCCAGACAGTAGCGACTCCACCTCCGGATCCCACAGGCCTGACGGCATGCAACTCAAGCGGCAGCAACCTCAACGGACTAGAAAAACTAGGAAATGACGATAAACTGGCCGCTCACCTGCTGGCAAACCTCACGCTTAGAAGGCCAACCAAAAAGTTGCCTCATACAGACGGGATACCTTGCGGCACCTTTGGTTTGAGGAATCTTCCTCCTCTTCTCTGCTGAGTTCAGCACCGGTTAGGGAGACAACAAGGCCAGAGCAGGAACCAGCAACGCCGTGAAAAGCTGGGAAAAGCAAACACTCCGGCAAAGGCCACGAACGCGCAAACAGTTGCCCCTATAAAACACCGGCTTTGCTTGTTCCTGAGTCATCTGCTAGGCTTTCCCTTGAAAGAAAAGACGTTTAGGCTTTATGGTTTGTCATTATTTCATTGGCAGGCTGACTTTTTCGTTTTTGGATTGCAATTAAACTTAAGCTAAACCCAAGCAACTGCAAAACACTGAGCGGGTATTTTCCTACAGATGGCATTCGAGGATGCTGAGTGCAGTTTCAGAAAAGGGTCACAGCACCCCTGGTTACTCCATCTGTGGCAGCAGCCGCTGATTGCCGTGATCCGCCTCTGGGCCAGCCCAGCCCAAGCTCTCGAGGGAGCCATGCTGGCCATCCGGGCCGGGATCCGCCACATTGAAATCACCACGCAAGTTCCCCAATACCTGGAGTTGATTGCCCAACTGCGGCAAGACCACCCGCAGTGTTGGATAGGGGTGGGCACTGTTCTCAATCGACAGATGGCGGAGCAGGCTTGGCAGGCAGGAGCCCAGTTTTGCGTTTGCCCCTTCACCGATGAGCAAGTTATCCGTTGGGGTCGGGAGGTGGGGCTGCCCATCGTGCCCGGTGCCCTCACCCCCAGCGAGATCTGGAGGGCGTGGCAGGCGGGGGCAACGGCAGTGAAGGTGTTTCCGGTGGAGAGCATGGGGGGATCCCGCTACCTGCGCCATCTACAATCGGTGCTGGGATCCCTGCCGTTGATCCCCACCGGGGGAGTCACCTTGGCCGGGGCAGCGGAATACCTGCAAGCAGGGGCCTGGGCGGTCGGCGTTGCCGGAGATCTGTTCCCGCCAGAGGATTTGCATTCGGGCTGCCATGAGCTGGAGAATCGACTACGACAGGTGCTGCAGCAGCTTGCGGAGCAGAGAAACAAAACCTGGCCCAATCCGGGCAAACTAGTAGAATAAGGGGCGTGGTGTGAGTGAGGCCCGCATGGATGGATTTTTAGATCTCTATCTGCAATTCAACATCCCAAGCCCGATTGAAGAAGCCACTTGGCGTCATTGGTTCGAGATCTGGCTGAAAGAGCTGGGAGTCCAGGAGCCATGCGAGCTCAGCCTTTGCCTCACTTCCGATGAGCACATCCGCCAGCTCAACCGCGAGTTTCGCCACCTCGACGAGCCCACCGATGTGTTGGCCTTTGCCGCGCAGGAGATGTTTGCCCCCTTTGAGATCCAAGACGTAACGGGGGTACGCCTGCTGGGGGATATTGTGATTTCGGTGCCCACCGCCCGCGCACAAGCCAAGGCGCAGGGGCATCGTCTTTCGCAAGAGTTGGCCTGGTTGGCCAGCCACGGGTTGCTCCATCTGCTGGGGTGGGATCACCCGGATGAACTGTCCCTGCAGCGCATGTTGCAGCAACAGCGACAGTTGCTCGCAGCCATCCAACTGGATGGGGAGGTGGCCCATGGCCAACAGCCCTAGTCGGTTGCCGGAGCGTTCTCGCCTGGCGGTGTTCCGGCGGCGCGTCCATTCCAGAGACCCAGCGCAGCCATCTGAGGCGGATCGGGCAGCCAGTGCCGAGCCTTTGGGAAGGGATCCCTGGCGACGCCCCCCCTCTTGGCAAGTGGCCGACAACTTGGGCAAAAGTTTCTACTACGCGGGCAAGGGCTTGGTCTATGCCATCCGCACCCAGCGCAACTTGCGCATTCACATGGTGATGGCGGTGATGGCCTTTGGCCTTGGGCTGGGCCTGCGGCTGAGCGCCCTGGAAATGGCCGTGATTAGCCTAACCAGCGGTTTGGTGATGGCGCTGGAGCTGGTGAATACCGCTCTGGAAGCAGTGGTGGATCTCACCCTGGGCAGCAAGTATCACCTCTTGGCCGAGATCGCCAAAGATTGCGCGGCGGCAGCGGTGTTGATGGCGGCAGTGGCGTCCTTGATGGTGGCGGCTTGGCTATTTCTTCCGCCCTTGGTGTTGCTGCTGCAAGATGGCTTCCCGGCAGCAGGGTAGCTCCCCGACTGGAGAGGGAGTTTCCTATCCAGACGGCTGGGAGTGGATCACCACCCGTCCTCCCTGCCGATCCAGATTGAGCAGTTTGGCCTCCGCTTCAATATCCAACTGCGCCCAAGCGCTGACCATCGCGGATCCCACCCGTTCCCGATTCTCGGGAGCACAGAGGGCCAGAAGAGTGGGGCCGGCTCCGCTGATCACCACCCCATAGGCTCCGGCAGCCATGGCTGCAGCTTGAACCGTTTTGAACCCGGTGATCAGCTCCATACGCGCCGGCTGGTGCAGCCGATCCTGCAGAGCCACCTTCAGCCAGTCCACCCGCCCCGACTGCAAGCTGCGGATGAGTAGGCCCAGATGGCTGCTGGAAAAAACTGCATCCGCCAAGCTGACGGATTTGGGCAGGATCTCGCGGGCCGCTTGGGTGGAAAGCTTAAAGTTGGGCACCACAGCCAGGATGCCAATGCTCTCATGCCACTCCACGGGACAAAACACCCATTGCCCCTGCTGTCCCTGCACACAAAGCTGACAACTGCCCTGCAGGGCGGGCACCACATTGTCTGGATGGCCTTCTAGGGCAATGGCCAGTTGTAGGAGGGTTTCGGGAGCTAAGTTAAGCGCCCCAATGGCATTGGCCCCCAGCAAGCCGCCGACAATGGCGGTGGCAGAACTGCCCAACCCCCGCGCCAGGGGCACGTTGAGGGTAATTTCGATTTCTACCCCCGGCACAGGCTTACTCAGCAGCTCAAAGGCGCGGCAAAAAGCCCGGTACACCAGGTTGTCCTTGCTCTGGCTAATGTGGTCGCTGCCGCGGTAGTGGATGCTGAGGCCAGAAGGGATCTCGCGAAAATAGAAGTGATTGTAGAGCTCTAGGGCTGCACCGATGCAGTCGAACCCTGGCCCCAAATTGGCGGTGGTGGCCGGGACGATGACCTCTACGCGTTCTTTGACCAAGGGGACAACTCCTCAGTGAACGGTGGGTAACTCAATGTCTGCGGGCTCCCATTATCCTACGAACGATGGCCAGACCTTGGATATTCTCGCCACCTCTGCTCGGTCTGCAGCTCGCCGAGGCAAACGCGCTGATCCAGCGGAGCTTTTGGACTATCCCGAAAGGTTTCTGACCATGATTGGTTCTTGTGACTTATTTGTGACTTCATTGAGTATCGGGAATGTTGGGCCTGTTTCAACTCCAGCCTTTGCCATTGGCTGAACCCATCAGGGATCCTGAAAGAAGTGCGGGAGGGATCGGGGGGTGCAGGGGCTGTCTTGGTTGGTGTTGGGTTTGAGCTATGTCGGGTTGGGACTGGGATCCCTGCCTAGGTTGCGTATGAACCGGGCCACCATCGCCCTGGTGGGATCCGCCCTGTTGATTGGCTTGGGGACCTTGTCGCTACGGCAGGCTTGGGAAGCCATTGACCCGACCACGATTGTGTTTCTCCTGAGCATGATGGTGGTAAATGCCAGCTTGTCCTATGGGGGGGCTTTTCAGTTGGCTTTGCTGGGCTTGATTCGGGTGAGCCGCAGCCCCTTTGGTCTGTTGATCATGCTGGTGTTCGGCAGCGGGCTGCTCTCGGCTTTCCTGCTCAACGACACGCTGGCGCTGGTGTTTACTCCCCTGACTTTGCAGGTCACAACGGTGCTGGGGTTAAACCCGATTCCCTATCTGCTGGGCTTGGCGGCAGCCACCAACCTGGGATCCGTCGCCACCCTGAGCGGCAACCCGCAGAATATCCTGATCGGCTCCTTCTCTGGGATCGGCTACCTGGAGTTTGCTGCCCAGATGACCCCCATTGCCGTGGTGGGGCTGCTGCTGGAAGTGGGGTTGCTGTGGTTGTACTACCCTGAGGTGCGCTCGTTGAAACCCTTTGCCCAGGTGCCTTGGCTACCGCTGCGGCTCTATCCGCCCCTGTTGCGCAAGAGCGTGGTGATTACGGGGGGGCTGTTTGTGGCCTTTGTAGCCGGACTTCCCTTGGCAGAATCGGCTTTGGTGGCGGCGGCCCTGTTGTTGATTACCCGTAGGCTGAAGCCAGAGCGATTTTTGGAGCAGGTGGACTGGAATCTGCTGGTGATGTTTTCCGGGCTATTTATCCTGACGCGGGCAACGGGAGAGCTGGTAACTGCTTGGGGGATGAGCTTGGGATCCTTGGCAGAGAGTCTGGCGGGATCCCCTCTTGCCCTGCTGAGTAGTGTGGCCGTTTTATCCAACCTCATCTCCAATGTGCCGGCGGTGCTGTTGCCGCAATCGTTCCTGCCCCGACAGGAGACCACCGCTTGGCTGTTGCTGGCTGCCGGCTCCACTTTGGCAGGCAATTTGACACTATTTGGGGCGGTGGCCAATTTGATCACAGTCGAGGCAGCGGCCAAAAAAGGCTACGTGCTCTCGTTTGGAGAACATCTGCGCTTTGGCCTGCCCCTCACTCTCCTAACCCTGGGGTTCAGTGGGTTGTGGCTGTACCAGCCTTTCCTGTCTTCTCCACCGCTCAG
>NZ_JANSIC010000133.1:1849-7197 GCF_047461955.1 Synechococcus sp. R55.7 | reverse complement strand
AGAGGGGGCTTCCAAATCGTTGCTGCCAGCTGCAGAGCTGGAATTGCCTTCCAGGGCTGCTTGGGCGTTGCGGCGCAGGCGGTGGGCCTTGAGCCGGCGCAAGGCAGAGGCGGGAAACTTCTGGTCGAATTCCCCATCTTCCATCTGGGCCAGTTCTTGGAGATCGGGGGCAACGTTCCAAGGGTAAGGCTGAAAATCCGGGATCCGGCTGGGTTGGGCAAAGCGTTGGTTCCAAGGGCAGACCTCCTGGCAGATGTCACAGCCGGCCACCCAGTTGTGCAGGTTTTGGGCAATCTTGGCAGGGATCCGCTCGGCGTGGCTTTCTAGAGTGTGATAGGCGATGCAGCGGCGGGAATCGACCACCCCCGGACTGACGATGGCCTGCGTGGGGCAAGCCTCTAGGCAGCGGGTGCAGGTGCCGCAGTGAGCGGTGTGGGGCTGGTCAGGGAGCAACGGCAGGGTGGTCAGGATCACTCCCAGAAACACCCAGGAGCCGTACTCGCGGGTGAGCAACAGGCTGTTTTTGCCGATCCAACCCAAGCCCGCCTGCATGGCCCAGGGCTTTTCCGCAACCGGGCCGGTATCCACGTAGAATCGACCCGTATGATTTGGGAACTGGGCTTGCATCCAGAGGTGGAGTTGTTTGAGCCGCCGTCCCAACACGCGGTGATAATCTCGCCCCCAGGCGTAGCGGGAGATCTTGCCCTTGCCGGGATCCTGGCTGTGGCGGATGGGGGTGTAGTAATTCAAAGCCACACAGACCAACGACTGCACCCCCGGCAGCACCTGCTTTGGATCCATTCGCCTAGGATCCGCCATCCAGGCCATGTCGGCGGCCATGCCCGCAGCCAGCCAAGCTTGCAGGCCCCGCAAGTCGGGGGGATCCTCTATGCTGGCAATGCCGACTTTGTCAAAACCCAGCGCCAGGGCCTGTCGTTTCACCTGCTCTGTGATGCTGGCCCGGTCTGCTTCTTCTGGCCACACAGGGACATCCAACGCTACTTTGGCAAGCCCATCACCCGACGATAACGAGCTTCTAGATGCTCTGCCTGCTGGGATCGGCGGAAGGGATCCCAGGTGCTGTGGGCAAACAGATCCTGCCGCAGCTTGGCCACATCCACCGTCGTCACGGCTCCGCCGGACACCACCTGTTTTCCTCGCACCCAAACGCTATGCACTGCCTGGGTGGGCCGACCCAACACCAGCAGCCCAATGGGATCGGTACGGGGCAACAGCGACAGTTGGGTGAGATCGTACAGCACCAGATCCGCTTGCTTGCCCACTTCCAGGGATCCCAGCTCCTCCCCTAGCCCCAGGCCAATGGCCCCACCGCGGGAGGCCATCTCCACACTCTCGCGGGGCGAGATCCAGTGGCGGTAGTCGGGATCGGTGATGTTGTGCAGGATGGTGCCGATTTTGATGGCCTCCAGGAGATCCTGGGAATCGTTGCTGGCAGCCCCATCGCAGCCAAAGGCCACGTTCACCCCTGCCCGGCGGTATTTCAAGATGGGGGCAATGCCGCTGCCCAGGCGCAGGTTGCTCAGGGGGTTGTGAACAACGGTAGAGCCGGTGCGGGCCAAGATCTCGATATCGGCATCGCTGAGCCAGACGCAGTGGGCCAAGGAAGTTTTCCGGTCTAGGTAGCCCAAGCGCTCCAGATGCTCCACAGCACTACAGCCGTACTTTTCCTGGGCCAACATCTGCTGGGCGCGGGTTTCCAACAGGTGGGCGTGGCGGGGTAGGTCATACTTCTGGCTTAACTCCGCACAGCCCTTGAACAGCTCGTCTGAGCACAGTTGGATCCCTGTGGGAGCCACCATGAGGGTAATGCCCTCTTCTGGCCGGTGAAAGCGCTGCACCGCCTCTTCCACAATGGCCAGCACCTCTGCTGTGGAGAGGGGATAGGTTTCCGGCTCCCGATCCCAAGAGGAGCTGCTGGGCAACCCCCGAGAGAGAGCCTGATCCTGGATCAAGGGGCCCACGAAGGCGCGGATCCCGACTTCTCGGTAGGCCCGTACCGCCGCCTCAATGGTGGCCAACTCTTGGCCAGGGATCAGCACCAGATGATCCACCACCGAGGTGCCCCCCGTCAGCAGGGTTTCCACCGCCGTCCCCAGCGCGCTGAGATAGATTTTTTCCGGATCCGGCGGCGCATACTCGTGCAGTTGTGCCAGCCACAGCTCCAGCGGATAGGGCGGTATGATCCCTCGTTGCCACATTTCGGAAGAATGGGTGTGGGCATTGACAAAGCCCGGCAGCAAGAGTTGGTTACTGGCATCCAGTTCCAGGCTGTCTGCGCCCGTTGCGGGTAACCCTCTGCCTATGGCAGCAATCCGTTCCCCCTCGATTCGCACATCTGCGGTTTCGTAGCCGGTGGCGGTGGGAATTAACGCATTGCGCAAGATAAAACTCATGCCCGGGATCCAAAAAGGCCGTCTGCTACCTTAGCGTGCTGGAGTTAACCCTGCCAAGGCGGGAGGATCAGAACATTTGCATGCATAACCTAGCCTTTCCCCCAAGGGATACCCAAGCGTAGTGGTTATAGAACTGCCGACATAGAGGTGCCCACACTCTCCATAACGCAGTTTCAACGCCTCTGCACCGCCGACATGGCCCTACAGCTCAGCCTTGACCGGCTATTTCTTTTTCTTGGCGGAGCCTTTTTTGGCCGGCTTGCTCTCGGCAGCAGGGGCCGGTTCTGGGGCAGGTTCTTCAGGAGGAGCGGGTGGAGTCTCTTCCACTTTGGGGGCCTCTGCCGGCTTGAGACCGGCTTGAGCGGCAACCTCAGCAGCAAAATCCACTTCTTCTTTCTCGATCCCCTCTCCCAGGACAAAGCGCACAAACCGCCGCACCCGAATGTTTTCCCCCAGTTTGGCAATGTGCTGCTTGACCAATTCCTCCACCGTGATCGAGGAATCTTTAATAAAGGGTTGATCCAACAGGGATAACTCTTTCAGGCGCTTTTCGATGCGACCTTGCACGATCTTCTCGCGTATGTTCTCCGGCTTATTGGCCAGATCTTCTTTGCCCATTTCAATGGCTTTTTCCCGCTCCACCACTTCAGCAGGGATCTGGTCAACGCTGACGTATTCTACGTTTTGGCAGGCGGCAATCTGCTTGGCGATGTCTTGCACCAATTTCTTGAAATCTTCGTTGCGGGCCACGAAGTCCGTCTCGCAGTTCACTTCCACCAACACCCCAATTCGATTGCCGAAGTGGATGTAGCTGTCAACTGCCCCCTCTGCCGCGACGCGACTGGCCTTTTTGGCTGCCCCTGCCAACCCTTTCTGTCGCAGCCAGGTGATGGCTTTCTCCATATCGCCACCGGAATCTTCCAGGGCTTTTTTGCAGTCCATCATGCCTGCGCCCGTCTTTTCGCGCAGCTCTTTGACCAGTTTGGCATCAATGCTCATGAGGGCTCCTCGAATGAAAGAACGGGAAGAATGTGGCGGGATATGAGTGAGAATGAGCGGGCTTCGGTAGAATTGTAAACCTAGATTTCAAGAATACACGCCTCTGGATAGGGAACAGGCAGGGAAGTGCCCGGATTGCACGGGATCCCTGCCCTCGGTCTAGCCTTCCTCGGCTTCTCCTTCTTCTTCGTCCTCCATATCCTCCAGCATGTCGTCGTCCAGATCCATGGCCCCTTCGTAGTCGTACTCATCCTCTTCAACGGTGTCGAGCTGCCCATGCCGCCCTTCGTAGATGGCATCCGCCAGCTTGCCTACAATCAGCTTAATCGCTCGGATGGCATCGTCGTTAGAGGGAATGAAGATATCGCTGAGATCGGGGTCGCAGTTGGTGTCCAGGAGTGAGATGATCGGGATGTTAAGCCTGATACATTCCTGAACGGCGTTGGCCTCCCGCCGCTGATCGACGATGATCACCGCATCGGGGAGCTTGCGCATGGTTTTAATGCCGCCCAAGTACTTTTCCAACCTGGCCAACTCTCGCCGCAGACGGCTGGCCTCTTGTTTGGGCAGGCGATCCAGAAGACCACTGCTCTCCATCTCCTCAATTTCTTTGAGGCGGTCGATGCGGGTTTTGATGGTGGCCCAGTTGGTGAGCATGCCCCCCAACCAGCGCTGGTTGACATAGTAGCTGCCACAGCGACGAGCCTCTTGAGCGATGATCCCGGCAGCTTGCCGTTTGGTGCCCACAAACAGGAAGCGCCAACCCCTGTCAGCAGCATCCCGCACATACTCGTAGGCTTCGTTCAGATAGCGGGCCGTCTGCACCAAATCGATAATGTGGATGCCGTTCCGCTCGGTAAAGATGTAGGGCCGCATTTTCGGGTTCCAGCGGCTGGCCTTGTGGCCGAAGTGAACCCCTGCCTCCAACAGTTGAGGCAAACTGACTACGCTCATGAGTTTTTCCTCTCCTACGGGTTAGCCTCCGCCCGAACGGATCCCAGTTACGGCCTTCCCGCCGGTTACCTGCACAGAGCGCTCTACCCCCATTGGCAAGGAACTCAGGAGCTGTTGCAGCAAACCGCGAAAGGGCTGTAAGGACACCCGGTGGTTCAGGCGTGCGATTTCTTAACGGCTTAACTAAGCTAGCATGTTTTCCACGGGATCCCGCAGCTTGGGGTTAACTCTGGCCGCGATCCGATGCTAGACTAGCTAGGCACTTCATGGGCTTCTACCCGTAAGTGCGTCGGGGCGTAGCGCAGCTTGGTAGCGCACCACTTTGGGGTAGTGGGGGTCGTGGGTTCAAATCCCGCCGCTCCGATACTGAGTAATCAGGGGAGGGCTTGAGCCGGACAAAGCCCACTATGCCGGAAACTTTGAGGTACTTTGGCTCCGCTGTCAATCCCTTGCCATTGGCTCCGTTGATCGGCAGCCTTAAGAATCAGGTCACAAGCTTGGCCGGACAATATGGGATCCCGGTTTTACGGTGCTGGATCCCGATGCGGAGCCGACCTTGAACAACATGGGGTTTCGACGGATCTGGAGCGCTTAATCACGGCCCAGGATCCAGGCGATAAGGGGGGGATCCCTATGCTCAAGATAGTACCGAACGGCTGAGGTCAGGTCTAGCTCCAAGTCGCGGTTTTGGATGTCGGTGATCATCCTGTGCATCAGCTCCAGATGGATGCGGTCGTCTTGGGTGAGCAGAGCATACTTGCCATTGGGGCTGTTGTTGAGGGCAGCCAAGGCCGCTTGGGTGGCAGTAGCTGTTGGAGAAGGAGGCTTGAGGCGGGCGTCCCGCAGCAAGAGAAACTGAAGCCCAGGGTGAGCAATCACCAATTGGTTGAAGTTATTGACCTGCCAATACATGCTGCCAGCAGCCACTTGGATAAAGGCAATCACCCGCTTTTGGCTGGGGAAATAGAGGTGATCTGGAAG
>NZ_JANSIC010000133.1:0-1749 GCF_047461955.1 Synechococcus sp. R55.7 | reverse complement strand
AGAAGGGGGATGAGCAGTTGTTTGAGGGTTTGCAGCTCAGTTTCGAGCCGCTGGACACGGGCGGCTAGATTGCTGGCAGTGGGTACAACTTGCACCTGGGGAGGGAGAGGGATCCCGTTGATGTAGTGGCGATAGTAGGCTGAGGCCCGGTTGAGAATGGCCCGGATCGAGGGTTGGCTGAGGATATCGCTTAGGTCATCGGCGGTAAAGAGAGCTTGGAGGTGGATCCCTGAGGGCAGACGGGTTTGCAGAAGGGTTTGAAGCTGGGGAGCAGGTGGGGGATCCAGAGAGAGAACGGTTTGGGAGAGACGATCAACGGTGGCCCGGTCAAATTGGGTTTGGAAATGTTGCCAACGGTCGGGGAACAGATTGAGGATAAACAGACTGTTGGGGATACGGGTAAAAAGCTCTTTCAGGGCATCGCCCAAGTTGAGGAGGATATCTCGATTTTCTTCTCGGCCCAAAGCTTCCAATTGGTCGAAGACAATGATCAGGGGCTGGTCGAGCAGCGAAAGCCTGCCGATGACTTTCATCCCTTCTAGGGCAAAGGTGTTGCGATCCAGATCTGCACTCCAAGGGGGCAACCCAATCAAGTTGGTTTCTTCAGGATCCAGGTCGGTACCGCTGAGCCAGCGGATGATCTGGTGACGGCGGTTGGGATCCCTGTAGCTGCAGTATTTGATGATGCCCTTGAGAATGTTTTCGGTGGAACCGGTAAGGAAGTTTTGCTCTGCCCACCAGCGCAGAACCAGTTTTTCAATGGCTTGCCATTGTTGACGACGACGCTCGCTGCCTTCTGCTCCCAGGCAATGAAAGAGGTTGAGGGGATCCGCCGTGAGAAGGGAGAGAAGCTCTTCAGTTTTTGAGGTTTGGGGGAAGGTTTTCAAGATTTCCACAAAGCTCTTGGCAATCAAGTAGTCGAGCTGGGTGTGGTGATGGGCATCTACCCGTTCGCGCAGGGATTCCAGGGTGTGGCTGTAGATGTGGTGGTAGATGTTGTCGGGATGGGTGGGCTGAGGGATAAACAGGAGACGGTTGTGGCGCAGGAGGTTTTGGGCCACCCGCATGATCAGGTGGGTCTTGCCGGATCCAGGTTCTCCCAGTAAGACAACCCCTCGGCTCTGGTGGTTGGGATCCCGTTGGATGTCCTGTAGGGTGGCAGTGAGCTGCTGGTACTGAGGCTGATAGATGGTGGTCTCGTCGGGATAATGCTGAAAGGGATTGTCAACTCTGCTGTTGGCGAAAGGATTGGGAACATTCTGGGCTTTGAGCTGAGCGTGGGTGAGGTGGCGATAGAGGTGGTAGGTAAAGAGGGCATCGTAGCTGGCGTCGTGGGCCAACTTGGAGTTGAAGTAACCGCTCTCCAGTTGGATCCCAAGATGTTTGCTCAGGTACTCGAGTCCGTAACCGGCGAGGTTGGGAAAACATTGCTTGGCGGCTGACCAAGTACAGAAGATGGGGTTAGGAAGCCAATCTTGGTTAACTTGGTCAAAGGCTTGTTTAAGGATTTTTAGGTCGTGATCTGCATGGTGGAAAACAAGGGTTTTACCTTGTGTCAAGCGCTGTAGATCCGCAACGATCTGGGTCAGGGGCTTGGGCTGGGGGTGGTGGGGCGAGTATTCTTGGGTGTAGGCGTGGTAGATGAGCTGGCCGCTGCTGTCGATAAGGGCGATTTCTTTGAGGTTGGGGTTGCCCTCGGTGTCGATAACCAAGTAGCTCATGGAGGGGCGGGATCCCGTGATGCTAATG
>NZ_JANSIC010000132.1:0-7240 GCF_047461955.1 Synechococcus sp. R55.7 | reverse complement strand
CTCTCTACTGAGCGCCGAGGGCCGCCAACAAATCATCTGCCAACAACACCGCCGTATAGACCAAAGCCTGTCGTTGCTCAGGAGACAAATCGCCGACGGGAGTCTGGGGATTGCTCACGATACCTTGCAATACCTTGCTGGCTATGTATTCCCGCTTGGAAACCCCTGGGCTGGAGATGGTGGGGTTGTCCAGAGAGAACTTCTGATGGTGCTCGAAGGGGAAGGCGTATTCGGGGGCAACCGGCATCGCTCGACTCCAGATGGATCTCTACACTCTGCTTTGCCTATTTTCCCATCCTCTCTCGCTGGGGATTTTAAAAAAGCGGTGCCTCAAAAAAGACATAACGGGTTATCGTAATCAGAGAGATCCCTATGTGGGGGAAGGATCTGGGCTGCTCTCCCTTGGGAACAGTGGACATGCATTTGAGGGATTCTTTTCGACGCACCAAAATTGTTGCCACCATCGGCCCTGCCAGCTCAAATCCAGCCATTCTCAGGGAGATGATCCTGCAAGGGGCAACCACCCTTCGCCTGAACTTCTCCCATGGGGATCACGAGCTACACCGCCGCAGCATTCGCCTGATCCGCCAAACTTCGATGGATCTGGGCATCCAGGTCGCCATTTTGCAAGACCTGCAGGGGCCGAAAATCCGCCTGGGCAAGTTCGCCGAAGGCTCGATCACCCTCAAGGCAGGGGATCCCTTTGTGTTGACCAGCAAACCTGTCTTGGGATCCCAAGAGCGCAGCTGGGTCACCTACGACAAGCTGGCCCAAGAAGTGCCCGAAGGAGCGACGATCCTCATCGACGACGGTCGAGTGGAGATGCGGGTGGAAGCCGTGGATCCGGAAGCGGGCGAACTCTTCTGCCGCACCATTGTCGGGGGTACCCTCTCCAACAACAAGGGGGTCAATTTCCCCGGTGTGCGCCTGAGCATCCGCGCCGTGACCCCAAAGGATAAAGAAGATCTCTACTTCGGCCTCAACCAAGGGGTGGATTGGGTGGCCCTCAGCTTTGTGCGGGATCCCTCTGATGTGCTGGAGCTGCGGGAGCTCATTGCCTCAGCCAAACGGCCTTCTTCCGGCTCAGCCGACAAGCGGGTACCCATCATCGTCAAGATCGAGAAACACGAGGCCATTGAACAGCTGCCCCAGATTTTGGCCCTCAGCGACGGTGTGATGGTGGCGCGGGGAGATCTGGGGGTAGAGCTGCCTGCGGAAGAGGTGCCGATCCTGCAGAAGCGGGTGATCGCCCTGGCCAACTCCCTGGGGATCCCGGTAATTACGGCCACCCAAATGCTGGACAGCATGGTGCACAGCCCCCGGCCTACCCGTGCCGAAATCTCCGATGTGGCCAACGCCATTTTGGATGGCACCGATGCCGTCATGCTCTCCAACGAGACGGCTGTGGGCAAATACCCTGTCGAGGCCGTTGCCACCATGGCCCGCATTGCCGTGCGCACCGAGCGCGATTACTTTGACCTGACCTCCGCCGACCGACGACAACGCCTTCGCGCCCTTGCCATGCAGGAGCTGAGCCAAAACAACGGCAACAGTCCTGCTGGAATGCGGCCCAAAACCCTGATCACCGACTCGATCAGCCGCGCTGTGGGGGAGATCGCCCAAGAGTTGGATGCTGTAGCCGTGATGACCCTGACCAAAACAGGGGCTACTGCTCGCAATGTCTCTAAGTTTCGCCCCCGCACTCCCATCCTAGCCGTAACCCCCCATGTGGAAGTGGCACGGCGGCTGCAGTTGGTTTGGGGGGTACATCCGCTGTTGGTTATGGATTTGGCCACCACCCGCCAGACCTTTCAAGCGGCCATCAGCTTGGCTCAGGAAGATGGCTTGCTCAAGGATGGCGACTTGGTGGTGCTCAGTGCAGGAACCCTGCCAGGCGTTGCGGGATCCACCGATCTGATCAAGGTGGATGTGGTGAAAGCGGTGGTGGCTCAAGGCAAAGGGTTTGGCAAAGGCATTGTCAGCGGCCCGGCCCGCATCTTGAGATCCAGCCTCGATGCCGGCAAAATCACCGCCGGAGACATTTTGGTTGCCCAATCCACCGACGCCAACTATGTGGAGGCGATCAAACAGGCAGCCGGCGTGATTACCGAAGAAGAGGGAGCCTCCTCTCATGCAGCAGTCATTGGCCTGCGGCTGGGGGTGCCGGTGCTGGTGGGGGTCAAGGATGCTACCCGCTTAATCCGGGATGGATCTATCGTCACTCTGAACCCAGAAAAAGGCATAGTGACCGCAGGAGCCGATGGCTTGGGCTTTTAAGCGGGCCTTAAGGTTGCCTGCAATACAAACTTGTATCTCTTGCTACGAAACGAGACCCAGTTCTATGATGGGGGTAGCGAGGCAAGATTTTCCCTGACCCTTCGGTGCGTCCCATCCATTCCACGTGTAGGTTAAGCTATGCCCACTTTACAAGCCACCCACTATGCGGTTGAGGCCATCCAGGAGGAAGCTCGTCGCCTCATTCAGCAGGGGGTCTTACGCCGCTCTGCAGCCATTGCCCACCTGCAACCCTTTTTCCCGCAGCGGGAGTGGCAGGCGATTGCCCAAGAGCTGGAGCTGCAAGACTACTGCCCCTCGGATCCCCTCTGCGATTTGATCGGCAACTGCGAGGAGTGGAGCGAAGACTGACTCTCGATCTGCCGAGGATGGCAAGCGGTCGGCGTTGGCAGACAGCCAATGCCTCTTTTTATTCCAGCCGTTTTTTCCTCCTCTAATCTGTCGGCGGCTAAGCTGGATGAACTATAGTCAGTAATCAAACATCCCTTTTCGCCGGGTTCGCATGGGTCAGACGGCTGTCATTGCCACCTCAGATGGAGGTCTCGACCTGAATAGCCTCGGTTTTGAGGTGCCAGGGTGGCTGCGTGCTCTGCTTTCCGGTGCCGAGGATCCCGGCGATGGGCTGCGGCCTTACACGGCTGAAGAAGCCGATCTGCTGCGCCGTGCCTTTGAGTTTTCCTATTGTTTGCATCAGGGCCAAAAACGCAAATCAGGGGATCCCTACATTGCCCATCCGGTAGCCGTGGCCACTCTCCTGCGGGAGCTGGGGGGAGATGCGGTGACGGTGGCAGCGGGCCTTTTGCACGATGTTATTGAGGATACAGAAGTTACCCCAGAAGCCCTGGAAGCTGAATTCGGCTCTGAAGTTCGCCTACTGGTAGAAGGAGTTACCAAACTCTCTAAGTTCAATTTCTCCAGCAAAACCGAGCAGCAAGCGGAAAATTTCCGCCGCATGTTTGTGGCCATGGCCAAAGATATTCGAGTCATCGTGGTCAAGCTGGCGGATCGCTTACACAACATGCGCACGCTGCAGTATCTCTCCCCCAGTAAGCAACGGCAAATTGCAGCCGAAACCATGGAAATTTTCGCCCCTTTGGCCAACCGGCTGGGGATCTGGCATTTCAAATGGGAACTGGAAGACTTGGCTTTTAAGTATCTGGACTACGAGGCTTACCGGAAGATTCAGGAATTGGTCAACGCCAAGCGCGCCGAGCGAGAGGCCGAGATCCAAGCTTTTATCGAAGAGCTGCGGCAGAACCTTCTTCAAGCGGGACTGGAACGCTTTGAGATCAGCGGACGGCCCAAACATTTGTACAGCATCTATCGCAAGATGCAGCAGCAGCACAAAGAATTTCACGAGATTTACGATCTCTCAGCAGTTCGGGTAATCGTACATACCAACAGCGAGTGCTATCGGGTGCTGGCAGTCGTTCACAACTGCTTTCGCCCCATCCCTGGGCGTTTCAAAGACTACATTGGTCTGCCCAAGGCCAATCGTTACCAATCTTTGCATACGGCGGTGATTGGCCCGCAGGGAAGACCGGTGGAGGTGCAGATCCGCACCGAAGAGATGCACCGCGTGGCTGAGTACGGGATCGCCGCCCACTGGAAGTACAAGGAGGCCGGCAGCACCACTGTCAAGCCCGACGAGGAGCGCTTCACCTGGCTGCGACAGCTGTTGGAGTGGCAAAACGACCTCAAAGATGACAAGGAGTATCTGGACACCCTTCGCGAGAACCTGTTTGAGAGCGAGGTTTACGTCTTTACGCCCAAGGGGGACTTGCTGGCTCTGCCCCAGGGATCCTGTCCGGTGGACTTCGCCTATCGCATCCACTCCGAAATTGGGGATCACTGTGCAGGAGCGCGGGTAAACAACAAGATCGTGCCCCTGGATACCCGCCTGCGCAACGGCGACATTGTGCAGATCATCACGCACAAAAATGCCCATCCCAGCCTGGACTGGATCAATTTCGTTGCCACCAGCTCTGCCCGCAATCGCATTCGCCAATGGTTTAAGCGCTCCAATCGCGAGCAAAACATCGCGCGGGGCCGGCATTTGCTGGAGCGGGAGCTGGGCAAAACGGGCTTTGATGCCCTGCTCAAATCAGAGCGGATGCAGAAGGTAGCCGAAAAGCTCAACTACGCCAGTGTAGAGGATTTGTTAGCCGCTCTGGGTTATGGTGAGACAACCCCCACGCTGGTGATCCATCGGCTGCAGGAGGTCAGCAGGCCGGCAGTATCTGCTCCCACAGAGGAGGAATCGCTTGAGGGATCCAAGCTGTTGTTGCCACGGGCTTCTGCGGCTCCCAGTTCTATCAAATCCCAATCTCCCATTCTGGGGGTGGAGGGTCTGAAACACCAGTTGGCCAAGTGTTGTAATCCGCTGCCGGGGGATCCGATCTTGGGCGTGGTCACCCGCTTTAAGGGGATCAGCATCCATCACCGGGATTGCCCAAGGGTGGCCCAGGTTTCGGGGGAACGGCTGGTGCCGGTACGATGGAACGAAGAGCAACTGCGGCAGAGCGCCCAGATCTACCCGGTAGAACTGCATCTGGAGGTTATCGACCGCGTTGGGGTGCTGCGGGACATCCTTTCCCGTCTATCGGATCAAGGTATCAATGTTCGCAATGCCAAGGTACAAACTTTTGCCAACCGCACCGCCCTGATCGATCTCTGTATCGATGTACGTGATAAGAAACAGCTCACCCAGGTTCAAAGTCAACTGCGCCAGCTTTCTGACGTGATCGTGCTGCGCTCCCGCCATCACCAAAACGGATCCCGTTGACCTACGCCTGGCCCTTCGCGGGTACGGACTCTAGACCGCATCCCTATTGCGACTCGCTCCTGCAGCAGCCCAATTTTGGGTCAGGCGCTGTCCCATCCTCATCCTGACCTCCTTTGCCGCTTCTGGTGCGCAGAGCGCTTTCCCGCTCCTCTGGGGTCTTGCCAAAAATCCCGTGTCAGCTCACAGGTGGCCAGGCAAGGCCGACAAGCCCAGAGCAATATCCCAGGCTTTCTTCGACAGCCTGTGGAAAACCTGGGGAAATCCAGCGAAGCCCGCCCCAGCTCCGGTGGAATCCCCAGCCATATCTAGGGGGAAGGATTCACTACCTTAGGGGATCTCACACTGACTGTGCGTTAATTTTTATGAATTTGTCAGAAAACCATAACATTAGCCTGTGGAAAACCTGTGGAAAAACCTGAAAAATTTGTGGAAAACCTGTGGAAAAACCCCCCAAGTTATTAACAGGTATAAATACCCTGTGGAAAAGTGGCCAAGTTATCCACAGTTTTTCCACAGGTGGGGAATAGGCTCAAAAGCTCATGGCACAAGGTGTTGACGATCACTTTCCACAGTTTCCACAGCCCCTACTACTACTAGATCAAAAAATTAAATTAGGCAGGGATCGAAATTTCAGATCTGTCCTACGCGCGAGGCAAATTTTCCAAAACTCGACCGCAAGGGGAGGGATCCAACCGGGGCAGTCGGTGTAGGATCTGCGTGTGCAGCCCTCAAGTGCCCCCCATGGTGCAAGCTCAACGTCCTGTGGATCGAGAATCGGAAACCGAGTCGTTCGC
This sequence comes from Synechococcus sp. R55.7, assembly GCF_047461955.1. Taxonomy (NCBI): domain Bacteria; kingdom Bacillati; phylum Cyanobacteriota; class Cyanophyceae; order Synechococcales; family Synechococcaceae; genus Synechococcus; species Synechococcus sp. R55.7. Next base: position 1,366 of record NZ_JANSIC010000132.1, on the reverse strand, counting down.
GCCGGTGTTGCGCAGCAGCAAGACTGCAGCTCCCTATCGTGGGGAGAGCCGCTTTAACGAAGCTGTTGACGCGCCGCTGGAGGGTTTTAGCTTCACCTGCGAGCAAGCCGATCTCAGCCACCACCTCACTTCCGTTGGACGGGCTGTGGCCAGCCGCCCCGCCCTGCCCGTTTTGGCCAACGTGTTGGTAGAGGTCGATGCGGAAACTCAACGGGTTGCCCTCACTGCCTTTGACTTGAACTTGTGCATTCGCAGCGAGTTCGAGGCTCAGGTCAAGGGATCCGGTCGCACCACCCTGCCGGCCAAGCTGCTCAGCGACATCGTCAGCCGTCTGCCCAGCGGCCCAGTGACTCTTGACGCGAGCAGCCAAGCCAAGGAGAGTGCCCCTGTGATTCTCATGTCGGCAGCCGGCCAGTACCAAGTGCGCAGCCTGTCGGCTGAAGAGTACCCCACCCTACCGGAAATATCGCTCCGCACCACCGACGCAGATGGCGATTTTGTGGGGGAGGAAAGCCCAACAGCTCAGGCCCTGGAGCTGCCCATCGAGAGCCTGTTGCAAGGGATCGGCCAAACCCTTTTTGCGGCCTCTGGAGATGAGACCAAGCAGGTGCTCACAGGGGTGCATGTCAAGCTCTTGGCGGGGGATCCCCCTTGCCTGGAGTTTGCAGCCACCGATGGGCATCGTCTGGCGATGGTGCAGGTGGAGGCGGACGGGATCCCGGTTGCTTCGGCCCATGGGGAAATAGGGTTGGATTTCACCATTCCCGCTCGCACTTTGCGAGAGGTGGAGCGCATCCTCGGCACCCAGACCGCGGCCTCTACGGTGGAATTGCGGTTTGACCGATCCCAGGTGCAGTTTGTGCTGCCTCCTCGCGCCAGCAAAACGCAGTGCCAACAGCGGATCACCAGCCGCCTTTTGGAGGGCCAATATCCCGACTACAACCGCCTGATTCCCAGGCAATTTGAGCGGCAGATAACCCTGGAGCGTCGGCCTTTGATTGAGTCGCTGGAACGGGTGGGAGTACTTGCTGCCCAAAGAAACGACATCGTCAAGTTCAATCTTTCTGCCGCAACCCAAACCCTGCGCATCAGCACCGAGGCGCCCGATGTGGGCAGTGGCGAGGAATCGTTGCCAGTGCAGATGTCTGGTCCTGACCTGGAGCTGGCCTTCAATGTGCGTTACCTGCTGGATGCCCTCAGGGTGTTTCATACGCAGCAGGTGAGCCTGGAGCTAAACGGCGCCACGCAGCCGGCCATCTGGAAGCCCCTTGGGGCAATGCGGCTCTGTTATTTGGTTATGCCGGTGCAGCTACGGGCTACCTAGTCTTAGGAGAGCTCCACCCAGCTCTAGTCCAAAACTCTCAAG
>NZ_JANSIC010000131.1:0-7287 GCF_047461955.1 Synechococcus sp. R55.7 | reverse complement strand
ACTAGGTCGCAGAAGCGGCGCGTAGCGCAATCTCAAGGAGCCGAACATGAGCAAGAGCTTGCTGGAGCAATTGCGACAGATGACTGTCGTGGTGGCTGATACGGGGGATATCAACGCCATCGAGAGCTTTAAGCCGCAGGATGCCACCACCAATCCCTCATTGATCACGGCTGCAGCCCAAATGCCTCAGTATCAGGGCATTGTCGATGAAACCTTGCTCAAGGCCCGCCAAGAACTGGGATCCAAAGCCGACATCAAAACCGTGGTGGCCCATGCCATCGATCAATTGGCGGTAGCCTTCGGCGTGCGCATTTTGTCCATCATTCCTGGCCGGGTCTCGACGGAGGTGGATGCCCGCCTCTCTTACGACACAGAAGCCACAGTTGCCAAAGCCCGCCATTTGATCGAGCTCTACAAGGCGGCAGGAGCGGATCCCAGCCGGGTGCTGATTAAAATTGCCTCGACTTGGGAAGGGATCCGGGCTGCCGAGATCCTGGAGAAAGAAGGGATCCATTGCAACCTCACCCTGTTGTTTGGCTTGCACCAGGCCATCGCCTGTGCCGAAGCGGGGGTGAAGCTGATCTCGCCCTTTGTGGGCCGCATCTTGGATTGGTATAAGAAACACACGGGCCGGGAGAGCTACCCTCCTGCCGAAGATCCGGGGGTGCAGTCGGTGACCCAGATTTACAACTACTTCCGCAAATACGATTTTCCGACGGAAGTGATGGGGGCCAGCTTCCGCAACATCGGGGAGATCATCGAGTTGGCCGGCTGTGATCTCCTGACCATCTCGCCCGCCTTGCTGGCGGAGCTGCAGAACACCGAGGGTTACCTGGAGCGCAAACTGGATCCGGAAAAAGCCAAGAAAATGGACATCCCGCGCCTGGTGATGGATCGAGCTACCTTCGACCAGATGCACCGGGAAAACCGCATGGCCTCAGAAAAGCTGGAAGAAGGGATCCAGGGCTTCTCCAAAGCGCTGGAGGTGCTGGAAAAACTGCTCACCGAGCGGCTGCAGAAGCTGGAGGGTGCCAAGGAAACCATTACCCACGCCGCCCAGGATGTCTTCCGCCTCTACGACCTGGATGGGGATGGCTTCATCACCCGCGAGGAGTGGATGGGGGCAGATCGCGTTTTCGATGCCCTGGATACCAACCAAGATGGCAAAATTACCCCTGAGGAAATGTTGGTCGGCCTAGGGGCGGCGGTCTATCTGAAGAATTAGCCGCTGGCAGCCGGCCTGGGAAAACCTCAAGGTCTATGGGCGAGAACTTTCGCCACATCGGAGACGGGGTGGCCGCCCTGGAAGCGCAAGCCCGCCGCTGGATTGCCCAGCGGCTGCAAGGGATCCCTTACGATCCGCCGCCGGGGCCAGCAGCCAGGCAGGTGCTGCATTGGATCGAGACGGATCTGCTGCCGCGCCTGCAGCAAACCCCCCAGGAGCTGGAGAACCTGCTGCATGGGCTAGGGGGCGGCTATGTGCCCAGCGGCCCTTCCGGCGCCCCCACCCGAGGCCGAGTGGACGTGTTGCCCACGGGGCGCAACTTTTACTCGGTGGACATTCGCGCCATCCCCACCCCCACCGCCTGGCAGGTCGGCTCACTGGCCGCCGAGCGGCTGGTGGAGCGCTACGTGCAAGAGCAGGGGGAATATCCCCGTCGCCTGGGCCTATCCGTTTGGGGCACTTCAACTCTAAGAACTGGCGGCGACGATTGGGCCGAGGCCCTGGCGCTCTTGGGGGTCAAACCCCGCTGGGATGGAGGACGGGTGGTGGACATCGAGATCCTGCCTGTAGCGGTTTTGGGCCGCCCCCGTGTGGATGTAACCTTGCGCATTTCTGGCTTCTTTCGCGATGCCTTTCCCAATCTGATTGCCCTGTTTGACCGGGCCGTGCAGGCCGTGGCTGACCTGGAGGAGCCAGAAGCCGACAATCCCCTGCGGGCCCACGTGCTGGCCGATACCCAGTACTGGCAGGAGCAAGGGATCCCAACGCAAGCAGCGGCGGAGCGGGCGCGGCTGCGCATCTTCGGTTCCAAGCCAGGGGCCTACGGGGCCGGCCTACAGGGGCTGATCGAGGCGCAAAACTGGGAAACAGAAGCGGATCTGGCCCGCGCCTACCTCAACTGGAGCAGCTACGCCTACCGGGCCGATGGCGAGGGAGAGCCGGCCCCCGAAGCCCTGCGGCGGCAATTGGCCCACCTGCAAATTGTGCTCCACAACCAAGACAACCGCGAGCACGACCTGCTGGACTCCGATGACTACTACCAGTTTCAAGGGGGGATGGTGGCGGCAGTGCGAACGCTCCAGGGCCGCAACCCGCGGATTTACTTCGGGGATCACGCCCGTCCCCACAACCCTAAGATCCGCACCCTGGCCGAAGAAATTGACCGCGTCTATCGCGCCCGCGTGATCAACCCCAAGTGGATTGCCGGCGTGATGCGCCACGGCTACAAGGGCGCCTTCGAGATGGCTGCCACCCTGGACTACCTCTTTGCCTACGACGTCACCACCCATGCTGTGCCGGATTTCATGTACGCCGGCCTGGCCCGCGCCTACCTATTGGATCCCCAAGTCCAGCAGTTCCTGCGATCCCGCAACCCCTGGGCGCTGCGGGACATGAGCGAGCGGCTGCTGGAAGCCCACCAGCGGGGCTACTGGCAAGAGCAGGCCCTGGAATTGCTGCCTCAGATCGAAGCCCTGATGCTGGAGATGGAAGCCTACCTGGAATCCCGCTCTCCCGTGGCGAGAGAAGGTTAAGTTCTGCTAAGATTTTTTCATCCAAACCAGTTGTGGAGGGATCCCAGGCCATGAGCAAATCTGAGCTGTTGCGAGAGATTCTGGGGCCACTGTTGGAGGACTACCGCTACTGGTTTGAGCGTTCTCGCCGCTTTTTGCAGGAAGAGACCCTGGAATTGATCAGCCCAGAAGAGCAGCAGTCCTTGCTGGAAGAGGTTTTGGCTGCCCAGGCGGAGCTACAGGTAGCCAAAGCGCTTTATCAGGCCTCTGATCAAGAGGTTGGCATCGACCCTGGGCTGATGGCAAAATGGCATCGCCTGCTGATGAAATGTGCCGAATTGGGCCGTCAATTTCGCCAGATTCACCCCTCCCCCGACCTGTAATGCTGCAGATTCTCTACCTCATCGCTTTTGTGGCCATTGCCTTTTTGGCCCTGCGCAACTTGGTTACCAATGTCATCACACTGGGCGTGGAAGAGCGCAAGGCCTCTCCTCGTCGTGCCCGCAAGCGGATCCCTCACCCAGAGCTGCTGGATGAAGATGGCAACCTCACCGAGGAGCCTCTACTGGTGATTCGCTCGGCCAGCTTGGAAGAAGCTCGCAGCCGTTTGGAAGATCTCTATTCCGGCTCGCCGGACGAAGATTAGGGGAGTTTCTTGGGCTTTCTCTCTTGGGCGTGGCTGCACTAGCCTGGGAAGGTACTGCGCGCCATTTGCCCGAGCGTCTGGTGGGCGAGTCAACGGAGATGGGATCCGACTTCAACGTGGAATCGGTGCTGGAGGCGGTGCTCGGCAAGCTGAAGGTTTTGGCGGAAACGGGACAAACCTTTGGTCAGCCGATCACTATTGGTGAGACGATTATTGTCCCTTACATGTCCTTGCATTTTGGCTTGGGTGGGGGAGGGGGTAACTTTGGAAAGACTGCTCCTGGCTGTCGCGGCAACGGCGGGGATCCGGCCAGTCTGTTCGGGGGAGCAGGGGGTGGGGTGCGCATCGAGCCAGTTGGCTTTCTGGTGATCCGAGGCGAGCGAGTGGAGCTGCTGACCACCGTCCAGAAGCCCGACCAGTGGAACCAACTCAGCGAGACTCTGGTGCCCCTGTTGCAGCAGTGGCTGCAAAATCGTGCCGGCAACTCCTGAAGGGACTAGCCGCGAATGGAGAGGCGGGATCCCTGGGGAGAGGGCTGTACCTCGATGCGGTGGGGGAAAGCATCCTGCAGGCTGGGGATGTGGGTAATCACCAAGATGCAGGCAAAGTCCGGGGCGATGGCGTTGATGGCGGCCAGCAGTTGGGCGCGCCCGGTGGCATCCTGGGATCCAAACCCCTCGTCGATGATTAAGGTTTGCAGGTCGGATCCCGAGCGCTGAGTGAGCAGGCGGGACAGGGCCAGGCGAATGGCGAAGTTGATGCGGAAGGCTTCTCCGCCGGAGTAGGTCTCGTAGGGGCGGGTGCCGTGGGGATCGGCGATGAGAATGTCGAGGGTGTCGCAAGAGCTCCGTCCGGCTACCGAGAACAGCTTGGCCGGTGAGCAATAGCGTCGCCCGGAGCGCTGGGTAACCAATTGCAGGTGCAGGCGGTGTTGGGTAAGGCGGGCCAGGATCTGGTTGGCCTGGGCTTCCAGCTCGGGCAGGACATTTTCGACGATCAGGGCGGGGATGCCGTTGCGACCGTAGGCATTGGCCAGCTCTTGGTACACCTGCTGCTGGCGGCGGGCCTGTTGCAGTTGCTGTTCCAGCTCGGCCTGTTCCGCCTGCTGTTGAACCGCCTGTTGTAGCCGTTGTTGGGCGGCCCCTATCTGAGACAGCACCTCATCCAGCCGCCGGCGGTGCTCCCGCAGGGTTTGGCGGATCCCTTCCAGCTGAGCAGGCAAAACCTCGGGATGCTCCGCCAGTTGTTGCTGAAGCCGTTCCAACTCTTGGGTGGCCTGGGCAAAGTGCTGGCGGCTTTCCTGTAGGCGTTGGGATAAGGCTTGGGTGCGGGCTGCCACCTCCGGCAGTTCCTGGCGGGCCACCTGTAGGGCTTGCAGGCGCACCGGCCAGAGTTGCGCTTGGGCCAGTTCGGCTTTCACCTGCTGGTGCAGGGATCCATCGTAGCCCAGGTGGTTTAACGCCTGTTCCACCTGAGCCAACCGCTCCGCCAGGGGAGAATCCGATCGCGCTAGCGGGCCGGAGTCCTTGGATACCGCCTGTTGCAGGGTTTCCAGTTGTGCCTGTAGAGATGCGATTTGCTCGCAGAGGCGAGAGCGGCGCTCTTGGGCCTTGCGGAGTTCTTGAGAGCGGCCCAGGGCCCAGCGCCAGCGCTCCAGTTCTCCCCGTTGTAGAGCGTGCTCGCGCTCGTCATAGCCCAGTTGGTGCAGGGCCTGCTGGATCTGCTGGAGCTGTTGCCGAGCTTCTTGAGCGTAAGCTTCCCGGTCAAGGATTTCCCTCAACTCTGCCGCCTCTGCTTGCCAGAGCTGGATTTGCCGACAGCGCTCCTGCTCGGCTTCCCACTGCTGTTGCAATCGCCCTTGAAGGTGCAGGCGCTCATCCCAAGTGGCCAGTTCTTGGCTAAGACGGCGGTATTCTTCTTGCAAGAGTTCGATCTCCCGGTCGGCCACCGCCAGTTGTTCGCGGATAACAAACAGTTCGCCGGCAATTTCCTCTTGACGCTCGCGGTGTTTTTTCAGCACCACATCCCGCAGGCGCGGGCTGAGGGGACGGGCGCAGAGGGGGCAAGTCCAGTTGCGACGGCGTTGCGGAGCCATAAAGCCGGATCCCTGCGGCTCTGCTGTTGGCGTTGCGGGGGATGGCTCGGCAGGCTGGCCGACAGAAGATAGGGCCGGGGATCCCTCCTCTTGTTCTGCTGCCTCCTCGACAAGGGCTGTCACTCTTGCCAAAGTGGGGGTGACCTGATCTCGTTCGCTGCGCGGAGCACTTTGAGCGGAAAACACCTCTTGACCTTCCTCCCAGGTGGTCACCAACAGGCGGCAGCGTTCTTCTTCCTGTTGCCACTGTTGCTGGAGAACCCGCTGGCGTTCCTGGAGCTTTTGCACGAACAGCCGCCGTTCTTGGACTTTTTCCAACACCCGCTGCTGGTAGAGACGCCGTCGCTCCAGCTCTGCCAAGGCGGCCTCTCCTTCGGCGATTTTCTGCTCCAGTTGCTGCTGCTGTTGGGCTAGAGTTTCCTGGCTTTGCAGTTGCTGGCTGAGAAGCTGAACGCGGGCTTGCAGGCGTTCCCGCTCGCGGCGGATTTGCTCTTGCCAATGCTGTTGCTGCTGGAGAAGGACGGCGGCTTGAGCTTGGGCTTGGTTCAGGGCCTGGAGACGCTCTTGAGCTTGCTGGTAGTGGCGCAGGCCGATTTCGATGCGCTCCTGTTCTGCCAGCAATTGGGCATCGGCTTGGGCCTGGGCTTGGCAGGTGGCCAACTCCTGTTGCAGCCGTTGCATCTTGCGCAGTTGCTGCTGTTGCTGCTCTGCTTGCTGGGCTTGCAGCTTTTGGCGTTCTTGGAGCAGATGCTGCTGTTGCTCGAAGAGGTGGTGGAGATGGCGATCTTGGGCCATCAGGGCTTGGTAGCGTTCGTAACCCGCCAGGATGTCTTCACTCTGGGCGATCAGCTCTTCCAACTGGAGCAGGTGCTGTCGCTGGGCACGCCACTGTTGCTCGGTGTGCTGTAGGTTGGTGCCGAGCTTTTGCAAGTGTTGGGTAAGGTGTTGGTGGCGCTCCTGCAGGATGCAGCGATGTTCGTAGAGGCGCTCTAGGGCTTGCAATTCCTGCTGTTGCTGGGCTAGGAGCTGCTGCAGATGAGTTTGCCGTTGTTGGAGTCGCTCCAGCTCGGCTTGGATTTGGCCAACGTGGGCCTGTTGTTGGTTGAGCTGCTGCAGGCGCTCTTGGAGCAGATCGGCTTTGAGTTTGGCACTGCGCGCCTGTTCCCGGCAGCGGTCGGCCAGCAAATCGTACTGCCCCAACTTGAGCATGTCGGCCAAGATCTGCTTGCGCTCGCCGGGACGCTTCAGAGTGAAGGCATCTGCTTGTCCTTGTCGCAGATAGGCGGAGTGAATAAAGGTCTCGTAGTCGAGGCTGAGCTGACTTTGAATGGCCTGTTGGGTGGCGCGCATGCCGCGGCGGGTCAAGCTACGCCAGCGAGGTTGGCCGTCGGTTTCTCCGGTTTGAATTTGCCACTCCAGGGATCCCTCGCCCGATAGATGACGGCTGCGCAGGACACGGTAGGTTTGTCCTCGGGAGCGGTAGATCACCTCTACCCAGGCTTCGCTGGCCCCCTTGCGGATGAGATCGCTATCGTTGCTGGCCCGGCTTTGCCCCCAGAGGCCCCAGGTGAGGGCGTCGAGCAGGGCAGACTTGCCTGCCCCATTGGGGCCACAAATGCAGGCAGTATGGATCCCACGCAGATCCAGAACGGCATGAGCATAACAGAGAAAATTGTGCAAGGTTAGGCGAACCGGGATCACGGAAAACTCTGAGGGGCTCTGGTTGCTGGAAAAAATGAGGTTGAGCCATTTGATCCAGAGTATCGCGTCAGCGGTGGGGAGCAACAATGAGGAGTGAGAAGTGAGGAGA
>NZ_JANSIC010000130.1:2168-7393 GCF_047461955.1 Synechococcus sp. R55.7 | reverse complement strand
CTGAGAAGAGAGCAGCACCAGTTCTTGGACAATTTGGTTTGCAGCCTGTAGCTGGCGTGACAGCATGGGATCCCGATTGCGGCAGCGGTGCGGAGCACTTTCAACAGAGGCAACCGAAGGCATGACAGCAAGAGATGGGCTTCCATCAACAAGGAACCAACTTCTGCACAGCCTCTAACCGCCCCAAAGCCCAGCCCCGCCGCTGGAGAAGGGCAAAAGATTCCAGCAAATCCGGCCCCTGCAGATCCCCTGTCAGGGCGGCCCGCAAACTCTTCATCAGCAGGCCCTTTTTCATGTTCTGGCCCTTGGCCACCTGATCCACCAGCGGTTTTAAGCTGTCCGCCGAAACCTGGGGCAGCTCGGCAGCAGCCAACGTGGTGGCCATTGCAGCCATAGCCTCTGCCACCCCAGGCAGGCGCAACTGTTCCAGAGCTGGCAACGTGTAGCTGAGGGGCTCCTGAAACAAAAAGCGGCTGAGCGGAGGAGCCTCTGCCAGGCGGTCGATGCCATCGGCAATCAGGCGGGCCACATCTTCTAACCAGGTGGGATCCGGCACCTCGGAAAGGTCAAACCCTGCCGCCTGCCAAAAGGGGGTGAGCCGCTCCACCAGTTCTGGCGGGGAAAGCCGCTTGATGTACTGGCTGTTGATCCAGTTGAGCTTGTCCCAGTCAAAGCGGGCAGCCGCACGGTTAACCCGGTCAAAGTCGAACAGCGCAGCCGCCTTTTCCAAAGAGAAAAGCTCTTCCCCATCCGGGGGCGACCAACTGAGCAAAGCCAAATAGTTCTTGAGAGCTTCCGGCAAAAAGCCCAGTTGCTGGAACTCTGCTACCGAAGTTGCCCCATCCCGTTTGGAGAGCTTTTTCCCCTCCGGGTTCAGGATTAGCGGAGAATGGGCGAACTGGGGATGTTCGTAGCCAAGAGCGCGGTAGAGCAAAATCTGCTTGGGGGTATTGCCGATGTGATCTTCGCCGCGAATCACATGGGTGATGCCCATGTCGATGTCATCCACCACCACCGCCAAGTTGTAGAGAGGGCAGCCATCCGCCCGGGCAATGACCATATCCCCCCCCAAGTCCTGGGTGTTCCAGGTAATGGGGCCGCGAATGAGATCCACCCAAGACACTTCCAGGGGCTCCTCGATTTTGAAGCGGATCACCGGCTGCCGACCCTCGGCTTCGTAGGCCCGTCGCTGGGCTTCGGTGAGAAAGCGGTGGCGGTTGTCGTAGCGGGGGGCTTTGCCGGCGGCCTTCTGGGCAGCGCGCATCTCCTCCAGCTCCGCCTCGCTGACATAGCAGCGGTAGGCCAGCCCTTGATCTAGAAGCTGCTGCACCACTGCTTGGTAGCGCTCGATGCGCTTGGACTGGTAGACCGGCCCTTCGTCCCAGTCCAGGCCCAACCAGGCCAGGCCCGCCAAAATGTTGCGGGTGTAGCGGGGCAAAGAGCGATCGCGGTCGGTGTCCTCAATGCGCAAAATGAACCGGCCACCGTGGCGACGGGCATACAGCCAGTTGAACACTGCCGTCCGGGCGGTGCCGATGTGCAGATTTCCGGTTGGACTGGGGGCAAGGCGAACACAAACACTCACAGGCTGAAGGCTCCCAAGCAGAGCATCCTGATCCTAGTCGGCGGCGAGATCCTTTGTCATGTTGGCCCTCCATTGGGTTGCAGGCGGTTGCCAATTGAGGCATTTCGAGTAGAATCCGCCTTAGCTGCCGGTCAAAAGGTAGGCTGCACGGGGATCAAGGTTGATTGGCAACGTCCAACCCCCCCTTTTTTCCGGTGTTGAGGAAAAGCTGTAGCGCAGGAGGAATCCCAGCACATGCGTCTGACTTTGGCCATTCTTCTGGGTTGTCTGTCCGCCGGGATCCCGATTGGATCCGCCTTGGCCCAAATTGCCTATCCTTCCTATCCGGTGGGAGATGCCCTGGATAGGATCCTGTTGGATACAGGCAGGAATGTGGATCCGGTCATTTTCCCTGAGGAGGTGGTGCGCTCCCAGGCCCGGCAGACCACCGCCTTCTTCACCACGCTGCTGAACCAACGCACCAACATCCCACCCCTGCGCTCGCTAGATTTGCCCAGTCCCTATCAGGCTTCGGTTCGTACCCAGGCCGGGTACTACCGCGTGACCCAGACAGAGCCCGTTTTGGATTTTGAAATCTTGCGCTAGGCAGGGCAGGTATTCGGGGCCTGTTCCAGCGCCGGCCTGTTGCTGTTGCCAAAACGTTGTGTATGAAGCTCCGTTCTACTGCTGCGCGGAAGAAAGCTAGCTAGGGCGGTGGTTGTGCCCTGGTCGGCGTGGCGGAAAGGGCAGTGACTGCCTGGCGGTTGCCTTAAAGCTGTTCACCCAGGAGGGCATGGTTTTTCTCAGCGAAACAGCTCCCTGGAGAGGCGCTCCGCCGGCGCAATCGGACAAGAGGGAACTGGGGAAAGTTGTGTTTGTGAGAGCCTTCATCCTATGGCCCGCTCGCGCGGACGGTAACTGCCTCTCCGGTCAGCGAAAAAGCTCGCGTGGCGGTAATGCGCACCGGCACCAGGGATCCCTGCAGTTGCTCTGGATTCCCTTCAAAGAACACCAAGCGATTGCCGCGGGTACGCCCCATTGCCTGGCGGGGGTTTTTCGGGTTGGGGCCTTCCACCAGCACCTCTTGCACCTGGCCTAAGAGTCGGGCGCTGCGAGCGGCAGCCACCTCGGCCACCAGTCGGTTCAGCCGTTGCAGGCGGTCGCTTTTTTCCTCTTCAGGCACCTGGTCGGGCCACTCGGCGGCAGGGGTGCCGGGACGGGGGGAGTAGGCAGCAGTGTTCACTTGGTCAAAGCCGATATCCTGCACCAGTTGCAGGGTTTCTTGGAACTGAGCTTCGGTCTCTCCCGGGAAGCCGACAATGGCATCGGCGCTGATGGCGGCTTCGGGCATGTATTGGCGGATGAGCTGGATGATCTGGCGATAGCGCTCGTGGGTGTAGCCGCGCCGCATCCGCTTGAGCACTTCGTTGCTGCCCGCCTGGAAGGGGATGTGGAAGTGCTCGCAGACTTTGGGCAGCTCGGCGCAGGTGGCGATCAGCTCCTCGGTAAAGTAGCGCGGGTGGCTGGTGGCAAAGCGAATCCGTTCAATACCTTCCACCGAATGGACGAAGCGCAACAAGCTGGCCAGGTTGGTTTTCGGATCCAGATCCCGTCCGTAGGCATCGATGTTCTGCCCCAGCAACGTCACCTCGCGGTAGCCCGCTCTGGCCACGTCTTCGATTTCGGCGCGAATGGCCTGGGGCTGGCGGGACTGCTCTTGCCCTCGCACCCGCGGCACGATGCAGTAGGTACAACGCTCGTTGCAACCGTAGATGACATTGATCCAAGCAGTGACCTGGCTGTCGCGGCGGGGCTTGGTGATGTCTTCTGGGATCTCAACCGGCTCGGTGGCCACCACCTGGTTTCCGGCTTCCACCTGCGCCAACAGATCCCCAAGGCGGTTCACGTACTGGGGGCCCATGACCAGATCCAGCTCAGGGACGCGGCGCAACAATTTTTCCCCTTCCTGCTGGGCCACACAGCCGGCCACGATCAGCTTGATGGCCGGGTTCTTGCGCTTGCGCTGTGCCTGGATGCCCAGGTAGGAATAGACCTTCTGCTCAGCATTGTCGCGGATGGTGCAGGTGTTGTAGAGAACTAAGTCCGCCTGCAACTCATCTTCGGTGGCCACATACCCCAGGGACTCCAGGATCCCGGCCATGCGCTCGGTATCGGCGCGGTTCATTTGGCAGCCGAAGGTGATGGTGTGGTAGGTGGGAGCAGCCATGGGAAGAAACAGTACGAAGAACCACCATCTTCGAGCTTAGCGGATCCTTAAAATGGCTGCGGGGCTTGAGACTCCAACAGTTAATCTAGCTAGATAGAAATTCCTACACCGGCAAAGGCTCATGTTGCCCAAGCATCGTCCCAAGCAACTGTCGCTGGGCCCTCTGGAGTCGGAAATCTTGGACATCCTCTGGGATCTGGGCAGTGCCAGCACCCGTCAAATCCACGAGCGCATCTTGGCCGATCCGGATCGGGAGCTGGCCTATGCCTCTGTGACTACAGTTTTGCAGCGCTTAAGCCAGAAGGGCTGGGTGAGCTGTGAGCGCCGCACCGATCCCCAAGGGCGGAATCTGCCCATGCTGTGGCGGCCTCGTCTTTCGCGTCAGGAAGCGGCCAGCCTCAGGGCCTTCACCCACCTGCAGCAGTTTTTGGCTGTAGGGGATCCCGATACGGTGGCAGCCTTTGCCGATAGCCTGGATCAGGCCAGTGTGTCCCAGTTGCAGGCGATTGCCGAACGGCTGCGGGCAGCCCGTCAAGCCAGGAGGGATCCGCGATGAGCCACTTGGGCATGTTACTGCTGGGCTTGGGCCTCAGTTGGCTGTGGCGAGCCCAGGTGCGCCTGGACAGGAGTGGGGGATGGGGCCGACGTTGGCAGCGGGCTTGGATCCACTTCTTGCTGCCCCCGCTGCTGTTGCTGACCACTGCTTTGGCCTTGGCCTGGATGGGGCCGTGGGGACAAATGGCCGGGGTGGGGGGCTGGTTCTGCTACGGCTGTGCTCTGCTGTTGCTGGCCGTGGCCGGCGGCGTGGCCTTGCACTGGATTTGGGAATACTGGCGCTCCTATCGACGTGCCCATCTGCAAGCTTTAGCCCATGTGGATTTGCATGGCTCTCCGGCCTATGTGCTGGATTTGGAGATCCCTTTTGCTGCCCAAGTGGGGGTGTGGAATGCCCAGTTGGTGGTCAGCCGCGGCCTGCTGGAGCAGTTGGATGATGAGCACTTGCGGGCTGTAATCGCTCACGAAGAAGCCCATCGCCACTACCGCGACACCCTGTGGATGTTTGGGGTGGGCTGGCTGCGACGCCTCACCGGCTGGCTGCCCAACACTGAGGCCCTCTGGCAGGAATTGCTCACTCTGCGGGAACTGCGGGCGGATCGCTGGGCGGCCCAACGGGTGGATCCCTTGCTGTTGGGAGAGGCCCTGCTGCAGGTGGTGGGCTATGGCGTGGTGGAGCAACCGGCGGCGGCCTGGGTTGGCTTTGCAATGGCCGTGAGTTCAGACTCAGGGCAACGGCTGCAGGAGCGTATCGATGCCCTGCTGCAGCAGGCAGAGTCAGGGCCCGTCGATCCCCTACCCCATTCTTCTTCCATTCGGGGTTGGGCCTGGTTGGGGTTGTCCCTATTGCCTTTGCTGGCGATCCCGTTCCATACCTGA
>NZ_JANSIC010000130.1:0-2068 GCF_047461955.1 Synechococcus sp. R55.7 | reverse complement strand
GGCCTGGTTGGGGTTGTCCCTATTGCCTTTGCTGGCGATCCCGTTCCATACCTGAAGATTGACGGCGATTCCTCAACCAAATTGTCCTTGGGTTGGGGAAGCGAGCTTGAAAAAAAACCACCAGTTGACGCCCAAAGCCTGAGATCTGCTTTGCAAGCAGAATGGGATACTCTAGGTCAGGTTTTCTGGACTTCTAGGGACTTACAGCAGTGCAAACCAACTCTTCCCTTTCTGAGGCGACCGGGTCGGCGTGTGATCCCCTTACGCGGGCGCAGATCCTCATCGAGGCTTTACCCTACATTCAGCAGTACCAGGGCCGCGTTATTGTCATCAAATACGGCGGCGCAGCCATGGTGCACCAAGAGCGACGGGCCGAGGTGCTCCGAGACATCGTCTTTCTGGCCTGTGTGGGGATCCGCCCGGTGTTGGTGCATGGGGGGGGGCCGGAGATCAACAGTTGGCTACAAAAACTGGACATTCCCTTCAAGTTTGTGGATGGCTTGCGGGTTACCGATGCCGCCACCATGGAAGTAGTGGAGATGGTGTTGGTGGGCAAGGTTAATAAGCAGATCGTGCAGCTCATCAGCTTGGCCGGCGGATCGGCGGTGGGGCTGTGCGGGCGAGATGGCAACTTGATCAAAGCGCGATCCCAGGGCCGGGCAGAGATCGGCTTTGTTGGGGAAGTGAGCAGTATCAACCCCCAGTTGCTGCAAACCCTATTGGAAGGTGGACAGATTCCGGTGATCTCCAGCGTGGCTGCCGATGAGACAGGCCAAGCCTACAACATCAACGCCGATACGGTGGCGGGAGAACTGGCGGCTGCTCTGGGGGCAGAAAAGCTGATTTTGCTCACCGACACCCCTGGCATTCTCCGGGATCCCCAGGATCCCAGCTCTCTGATTACGTTGCTGGATATCGAGACGGCTCGCCAGTTGATCCAAGCCGGTGTCGTCAAGGGCGGCATGATCCCGAAGGTGCAGTGTTGCATTCGCGCCTTGGCACAAGGGGTGCGGGCGGCCCACATTCTGGATGGGGGATCCCCTCACTCTCTGCTGCTGGAGCTGCTGACCGATGCCGGCGTGGGCACCAAGCTGGTTCCTTCTCAATTTGCCGCCCAGTTGGAAGGGCTGAACAACGGATCCTGCTAGGCTTCCTTGATGAAGCGCAGGATCTCCCGCACATGGCCGAGAAATTGGCTATCCACACTGAGCTGAGCCACAGCTTGGCGGGTCTCCTGGCGCAATTGCCTGTGCTCCAGCTCGTTGCTGGCCCGCAACTGTTCCAGTTGGGCTTTGAGCGCGGCCAGCTCCTGCCGCAGGTAGCGCCGGGTTTCTTCCTCCTGTTGGGCCCAAGAACCGGGCTTGCCGGGATCCCATTGCTCCTGCAACTGCTCGACTTGGCGCTGCAACTGCTCTAGTCGTTCCGCCAGCTCGAGGGCATCTTCGCGAGGGATGCGGATTTGCCCTTGCAACTGGGCCAAGCGGTCGGCCAAATACTCGTAGCCGCGGATGGCCGGGCGCAGAGCCGTCAACAACAGGGCAGCCACAGCGCTGGGGTAGCCGAGGGGGGTCACCTGCCCAGCCGCCAGGCCATAGAAAGCCAGAGCCGACAGCCCATGCAGGGCAATGGCCACGCGCAACGACCAGCGGCTGAGCTTTTGTAGGAAAGCCAAGGTTGAATCTTCCACCGGGATCCCTCGTTCCTGAGACACAACCGCCTCCTGCTGAACGGCCTTGGCCTGAAAGTAGAGGTTCCAGGGAAGGGTGACGATCACCACCAGCCACCAAAAGCTGGCGATCCCAATGGCCCAATCGGCCAGCTCCCCAATAGGTAGCCCAAAAGCCCGCAGCAGGACAAACAGGATCCCGCCGCCGATCAACAACAGCAGCCCCGCCACCCAAACTGGGAAAAAGATTTTCGAGTAAGACACGGAGTAAGAGGTTGAGTAAGACATTGCCGGTTTCTCCTCATCAAGCTGCCTACAGCCTGCCCGAACCGAGCGGCCAGAAGCTCCTGAAGCGGCCAGTTTTCCGTCCGTCCCAGAGCCATTAGGGGTGCAGCTATAGCC
>NZ_JANSIC010000129.1:1518-7463 GCF_047461955.1 Synechococcus sp. R55.7 | reverse complement strand
CGCTGCATAGTTGAACAGTGATGTTCAGCAGTGTTCAGCGTAAATGTATCAGACCGAATATCCAAGCGGCATTGGGCTTGTGCAGGAACTCCCTTCCCCGGAACTGTCTTCTTCTTGGCGGCCCAGTTCTCTGGCAGCAGATCCTGCCCTAGAAAAAGCTCGCCTGCGCCAGCACTTTCGCCAGCTACGGCAGAGGTTGGACAGATCCCTTATCAGCCAGAAGATCGTGGCTCATTTGGCCTCTTGCCCCCAACTTTTGGCCGCCAAAACCATCCTGGCCTATGTGGCCTTCGGCTCCGAGGTGGACTTGGGATCCCTGTTTGCCCTTTTTCCAGAGAAGCAGTGGGGGATCCCCCGTTGTCTGCCGCGGCGGCAAATGCAGTGGCACCGCTACCAGCCGGCTGAGCTTGTCCCCAACTGCTGGGGCTTGCTGGAGCCTTCTCCCGGCAGCACAGTTATCGACCCTGGCAAGGCGGATTTGATCCTGGTGCCCGCCCTGGCCTGCGATCGGTGGGGAAGGCGTTTGGGCTATGGCGGCGGCTATTACGACCGCTTTTTGGCCGCTTTGCCGGATCCCAGTGTGCCCAAGTGGGGCATCCTCCCCCAAGCCTGCTTGCTGGAGCAGCCCCTGCCTCAGGATCCTTGGGATCAGCGCCTGGATGGGATCCAAACCGAGGAGAGGTTCTACGAGACGGGGATCCCCTAGACTAAAGAGGGTGGGCCTTGGAGGAAAAACGATGAGCCAAGTTTGGAAGCCGGCGCAGTGGCTAACCCAAAAGCTGCGTCTTGTCTGCATGAGCTTTGGCTGTGTGGCATTGGCGGTGCTCTTGATGGGCTTTGGGGCGATCCCCCTGCAACTGAAGGATCTCCACGTCACCCCCTGTCCCGATACCCCCGAATACACCAACCTGGTGACCAGCAACGGCAACCCCATACCGGCCAGGTGCCTGTTCGTCGAAGGCACAGTGGTCAACCGCTCCAAAAATACCCTGCTGAACGCGGATGTCTTCGGTCGGCTTTACGATGCCAACGGCAACGAGGTTCTGCCGGAGCGTACCCGCCTGGGGGCCATTGCAGAAGTTCCTCCCGGCGAGAGCCCTTTTTCAATTCGCATCTCGGTGCCCATAACCAGCCCCCTGCCCCTCACCCTGGAGCAATTCAAGGCCAGCGGCTTCAGCGGTACCGTGCGCCGATGAGGTCCAAAGCTGGCGGCTGAACTCCACCTGGGTGGGGCGCTCAGGCAAATGGAGCTGGGCAACCACAGGCGGGGTTTGGGCGATCAGCCGGCCCCGGCGGAAGACATACAGGCAAGCCGGTTTCAGGCGAATGGCTTCGACGGCATCAGCAGCCTGGAGCACCACCAGATCGGCATAGCAACCGGGTTCTAGGCCGTAGCCTTCCAACCCCAGAATGCGGGCCGGGTTTTCTGTTACCGCCAAAAAGCACTGGCGCATCTGCTCATAGCCAGTCAGTTGGGCGGCGTGGATGGCCATGTGGGCCACCTCCAGCATGTTGCCGCTGCCCAAAGGGTACCAGGGATCCATCACGCAATCCTGGCCAAAGGCTACCGTCAAGCCTGCGTCCATCAGCTCGGGCACCCGGGTCAGCCCCCGCCGCTTGGGGTAGGTGTCGTGGCGACCTTGGATGACCATATTGACCAGCGGGTTGGCGATCACCCCCAGCTCTGCCTCGGCCATCAGGGGGATCAGTTTGCTGACGTAGTAGTTGTCCATCGAGTGCATGGAAGTTAGATGGGATCCGGCTACCCGCCCCTGCAAGCCCAGCCGCAGCGTTTCGTAGGCCAAGGTTTCCACATGGCGCGAAAGCGGATCGTCGGTCTCGTCGCAGTGCAGATCCACCCGCAGACCCCGCGCTGCTGCAATTTCACATAGGGCCCGCACCGAAGCTGCTCCCTCGGCCATCGTCCGCTCGAAGTGGGGGATCCCGCCCACCACCTCCACCCCCAAATCCAGAGCCTTCTCCAGAAGCTGCACCGCCCCTGGCGAGCGATAGTAGCCATCCTGAGGAAAGGCCACCAGTTGCAAATCCAAGTAGGGAGCCACTTTTTGCTTGACTTCCAGCAGCGCCCGCACCGCCAACAGGTTGGGATCGCACACATCCACATGGGTGCGGATGGCCAGGATCCCACGCGCCACTGCCCAGTCGCAATAGGTCAAGGCCCTCTCTATGACTGCCTCGGGGGTCAACAGCGGCTTCAACTCCCCCCAGAGGGCGATCCCTTCTAGCAAGGTGCCCGACTGGTTGACGCGCGGGATCCCATAGGTGAGGGTGGCATCCATGTGAAAGTGGGCATCCACGAAGGGGGGCGACACCAAGCGGTTGCTGACATCAATTTCTTGGGGGGCAGTGGCTTGCAAGTTGTTTTCCAGAGCCACAATGCGATCCCCCTGGATACCGATATCGATTCCCTTGCGGCCATCCGGCAAATTGGCCCGGCGCAAAATGAGATCCATATGTTGTGGCTATTTGTTTGAACTTAGGATGGAAAGAAGCAACTACAGTTGACTGAATGATAGGCCAAATCAGATAAAGATGTCTTAAATTACCTCAAAGCCCGAATTTAGGAAACCAGTTGATTGGGTTATTGCTCACTTTATAAAAGAGGGCTGTAGTCCCCAACAGCATCCGGTTGTGCAAGATATCAACCAAGTAGTCAGAGGGATAATCTATC
Organism: Synechococcus sp. R55.7; assembly: GCF_047461955.1. Classification (NCBI taxonomy): domain Bacteria; kingdom Bacillati; phylum Cyanobacteriota; class Cyanophyceae; order Synechococcales; family Synechococcaceae; genus Synechococcus; species Synechococcus sp. R55.7. Next base: position 4,771 of record NZ_JANSIC010000129.1, on the reverse strand, counting down.
GAGAGCTGATTTGAGAGGACTTGGCCCTTACATCCATTCCAACCGTCAGCGAAACTTCGTTGTCCATTACAAACAAGCTCCTTCTCAAAAAATTGTATTTCAGGATACATATTTTCAGGGATCTCCCCCTTAGGATAAGCCGAGCAGTAACCCGATCTCGAAGTAACCTCAACAGAAGCGACTATGGCACGTTTAGAACTCTCCCGGCGGGACTTCTGCCTGCGTTCTGGGGCTTTTGTGGCTGGCCTGATGGGGAGCCGCTGGTTGGTTCGCGATGCCGCGGTGGCCCAAGGAACCAAGCTGAAGGTGGCCGGGGTTTATACGGTTCCCATTGAGCAGCAGTGGGTGAGCCGGATCCATAAAGCGTTGATGGCTGCCCAGAAGCGGGGGGATATTGACTATACCTGGTCGGAGTCAGTTTCCAACACCGACTACCCACGGGTGCTGCGTCAGTATGCCGAGAGCGGCGTCCAACTGCTGGTGGGTGAGGTCTTCGGGGTGGAGCGGGAAGCGCGGGAAGTAGCCAAAGACTATCCCAAGGTCAGCTTTTTGATGGGATCCAGCCTCAAGCCGGATCCTGCCCTGAGCAATTTTGCCGTGTTTGACAACTACATCCACGAGCCTTCCTATCTGACGGGAATGGTGGCCGGGGGGCTGACCCGCTCCAAAATCATCGGCATGGTGGGGGGCTATCCCATTCCAGAGGTGAACCGCCTCATGAATGCTTTTATGGCAGGGGCGAGGGAACTGCAGCCGGAGGTGAAGTTTTTGGTCACCTTTATCGGCAGTTGGTTTGATCCCCCCAAAGCCAAAGAGGCGGCTTTTGCCCAAATTGATGCCGGCGCAGATATCCTCTATGCAGAGCGGTTTGGGGTATCTGATGCCGCTAAAGAGAGGGGCGTTTTGGCCATCGGCAATGTGATCGATACCCAGCCGGACTACCCGGAAACGGTGGTGGTCAGCGCCCTGTGGCACATGGAACCCACCATCGACAGAGCCATTGCCGCGGTGAAGGCCGGAGAATTTAAGGCAGAGGACTACGGGATCTACAGCATGATGAAATATGGGGGATCCAGCCTCTCCGACTGGGGAACCTTCGCCGACAAGGTTCCGGCTGAACTGAAAGCTAAGGTGATGCAGAGGCAGGCAGAGATTCTGGCAGGGTCTTTTGTTGTAGCCATCGATGATAGCGAACCCAAGTCCACCCTCTGACGCGCCTTTGGCTCTGAAGGTGGTGGGCATCACCAAGCGCTTTGGTGCTCTGCTGGCCAACGACCAGATTGATCTTGAGCTGCGGGCCGGGGAGATTCTGGCCATCTTGGGGGAAAATGGGGCGGGCAAAACGACACTGATGAACATCCTGTTTGGGCACTATGTTCCCGATCAGGGTCAGGTGTGGGTGTTTGGTCGGCCCCTCAAGCTGGGATCCCCGGCGGCTGCCCTGGCGGCAGGGATAGGCATGGTGCATCAGCATGTGGTCTTGGCCGATAATCTGTCGGTGCTGGACAACATTCTGCTGGGCACTCAGCCCCTGTGGCACCTGTGGTCTCGGCGGCGAGAGGGACGGCGGCGCATCCAAAAGCTAGCTGAGGAATTGGGGTTGGCCGTGGATCCCGATGCTCTGGTGGGATCTCTAACCTTGGGGGAGCGGCAGCGGGTGGAGATCCTCAAGGTGCTGTATCGAGGGGCGCGGATCCTGATTTTGGATGAGCCCACAGCGGTGTTAACCCCACCGGAAATTGAGCCGTTTTTTCACACCCTACGGCAGATGGCCGGTCGCGGGCTGGGGATCCTGCTGATTTCCCACAAGCTCCAGGAGGTGATGCGCATCAGTGACCGGGTGATGGTGCTGCGCTCAGGGCGGGTGGTGATGGCGGGCAAGACGGCTGAGATCCATCCCACAACTCTGGCGGAAGCGATGGTGGGGCAGCGGTTGGCGGCGGTGGTCAAAGCGCCCTTGTCTGTTGGGGAGACGATCCTGGAGCTGCAGCAGGTCTCCTGTCGGGCAGGGCAGCAGCATCTGGAGCAGGTTTCTCTGACGGTGCGGCGTCACGAAATCGTGGGTATTGCCGGGGTGGCGGGCAATGGGCAATCCGTTCTGGCAGATCTGGTCTGTGGGGTGATCCGGCCCCACCAAGGTCATCTGCATCTGCATGGCCGAGTCCTGCGGCTGATCTCTCCTGCTGAGATGGTGCGGCAAGGCATGGCCCGGATCCCAGAAGACCGCCACAAAACTGGGCTGATTGGTTCCCTTAGCCTATGGGAAAACTGGGTCATCGAGCGCTATCGGGATCCCGAATTCTCGCGGTGGGGGATCCTGCGTCACCGCCAAATCTATCAGCAGGCCCACACCTGGCTACAGACCTACGATGTGCGGGGGCTCCAGAGGGGGGATCCCTGGCGGGCGCTCCAGATGCCGGTGCAACTGCTGTCCGGCGGAAATATGCAAAAAGTGATCCTCTCGCGGGAGCTGTGTCGGGATCCCCAGGTGATTGTGGCTCACCAACCGACGCGGGGACTGGATCTGGGGGCTGTGGCTTACGTGCATGCCCAACTGCTGGCAGCAGCCCGAGCTGGAGCCGGGATCCTGCTCATTTCTGAAGACTTGGATGAATTGCTGAGTTTGGCCGATCGGGTGGCGGTGCTCTATCGCGGTCGGCTTTCCTCGGCAGTCCCGACCCAAACCACAACGGTGACCGCCTTGGGGTTGCGCATGGCCGGGCAGGAGGTGGCCGATGCGTGTTGAACCTCGTTCCACGGTGCCCCTCTGGCTGATCCTGAGTGCGCCGATGGCAGCCATTGTCCTGGCTTTCCTCTCCTGTAGCCTGCTGATCCTGTGGACGGGATCCCCGGTTTTGGCAGCCTATGGAGCTTTGCTGCGGGGAGCGGTGGGATCCCCCTTTGCCCTGAGCGAAACTTTGACGCGGGCCATTCCCCTGATCCTGACGGGATTGGCGGTGGCGGTGTGTTTTCGGGCCAAGTTGTGGAACATCGGTGCAGAAGGCCAGTTTTATGGCGGGGCTCTGGTTGCCAGCCTCTTGGGCACCGCTGGGCTTTCGCTGCCGCGCCCGTGGTTGGTGCTGGTGCTGCTGCTGGCGGGCTGGATTGCCGGAGGGCTGTTGCTGTGGATCCCGGCCTGGCTCAAGACCCAGTTCCAGGTGGACGAAGTGGTGACCACCTTGCTGCTCAATTTTGTCATTCTTCTTGGGATCAGCTATCTCCTGGAAGGCCCCCTCAAAGATCCTCTGGCTCT
>NZ_JANSIC010000129.1:0-1418 GCF_047461955.1 Synechococcus sp. R55.7 | reverse complement strand
GGGCTGGCAGGCTTGGCGGGAGCTTGTGAACTTCTCGGGCTCAAGGGCTATCTCACCTTGGATTTATCCCCGGGCTTTGGCTACACCGGCATTGTTGTTGCCCTGTTGGCCCAACTGCATCCCTTGGGAGTGGTGGGGGCCGCAGTTTTCATTGCCGGGGTTTATGTGGGAGCCGATACCATGGGGCGTAGCTTGGGCGTTCCCACCTATCTTGCCGATGTCATTGTTGCTGCTGCCCTGCTGTGGATGTTGGTCTGCATGGGATTGGCCCGTTATCGTCTGCGCTGGGACTGAGCACCCGTGTCTGCACTCCTGAGTCTAATCAGCTTAATCAGCACCACCAGCTTTTGGGTGGCCACCCTGCGCATTGCCACTCCCTTGCTCTTTGGCACTTTGGGCGAAGTCCTCTGTGAGCGGGCCGGCGTTCTCAATTTGGGCATCGAAGGGATCATGACCCTGGGGGCCATGACCGGTTGGCTGGTGGTCTATCAGGGATCCGGATTGTGGTGGGGCGTAGCCTTTGCTGCCGTCCTCGGTGCAGGTGTGGGCTTGATTCACAGCCTGTTGACCGTCCGCCTTGGGGTTTCCCAGCACGTCACCGGCATTGGCATTACCCTCTTGACCATCAATGCTGCTTATTTTGTTTATCGCATGGCCCTGCCCCAGGTCACCTCTCCCCCCAAAATCGTCCCCTTCAGTCCTTGGCCGATCCCCGGTCTCTCCAGCCTGCCCTTTCTGGGAGAAACCCTGTTTACCCAGCCGCCCCTCACCTACCTCGGCCTTCTCCTGGTGCCCCTCATGGCCTACATCCTCTACCGAACTCCTCTGGGCCTCGCCGTGCGCATGGTTGGAGAAAATCCCCAGGCTGCCGCTTCCCAGGGGATCCCGGTCTATGCCGTTCGCACCGGGGCCGTGATGGTGGGCAGCGCTCTCATGGCGGTGGCCGGCGCTTTTTTAACCCTCTCTGCGTTCGATGCGTTTTTCTTCAATATCGTCAATGGACGGGGGTGGATTTGCATTGCCCTGGTGGTTTTTGCCGCTTGGGATCCCTGGCGAGCCTTAGGAGGAGCGTTGCTGTTTGCCGGGTTTGATGCTTTGCAATTGCGCCTTCAGCAGCTTTGGGGTAGCCGGATCCCCTATCAGTTTTTCTTAATGTTGCCCTATCTGCTCAGTATTGTGGCGTTGATTTTGGTCTCTCGCCATGCCAAAGCGCCCCGCGCCCTTTTGATCCCCTTTCGCCCTGAAGAACGGATTTGACTACTGGACTTTCAAGAAGCCGAAAATTACTCCTATTGAGCCTTTGCCCTTGCCCCAGAAGCCTGTATGTCTTACGTCAAGACGATTGTCTGTTTCGCCAACTCCAGAAAAATGGCCGGTCGCTGTATTGCCGGCAAGGAATGGCAGAACGGAGAGCCAGG
>NZ_JANSIC010000128.1:6282-7467 GCF_047461955.1 Synechococcus sp. R55.7 | reverse complement strand
AGTCATTGGATAGGGGTGGGGGCTGTCGCCCTAGCCTCCATCCTTTGGGCTGAGATCGTGCGGGATGTGCGCCATTGGCTGGCCCACCGGTGGCCCTGGCTGATGCCCAAACACATCCTGCACCACCGCCTGTTCCGCCCCGACCTTAGCGTGGTGGATGCACAGCTGTACCGAGAATCCCAGTGGCACCACGACGTTCCCGAAGCAGCGACGATGATCCTGGCCGGGATCCCTTGGGTGGTGGTATTGGGCCAGGGATCCCTGCTGTACGGCCTGGCGGCAGCGGTGGGGGTGGTCTACTCGGCCAGTTTCTGGGTGGCTGGTATGCTGCGGGGTTGGGGGCTGGCCCTGCAGACGGATATCACCCACCAGCCGGGGCCTTTCCCCGTTCCTCCCAGCCAATGGCATGTCAACCGCGCCTACCACTGGCGGCACCACTTCGACGATACCAACGCCTATTTTTGCGGCACCCTGACTCTCGTAGATCGGCTCATGGGCACCAGTCTCTCCTTGAAAGGCAAGCGAGTAGCCGTCACCGGCGCCTCCGGCACCCTGGGCCGGGCCTTGCTCAAGCATTTTCACCAGCAGGGGGCCAAAGTCATCGCCCTCAGCTCCCATTCGGATTCGGTTCACATCGAAGTGGACGGCCAGATCCAGCCGGTGGAGACCGTTCGCTGGCAGGTGGGGCAAGAGGGATCCCTGGCAGAGCTGCTGGAGCGGGTGGATATCTTGGTGCTCAACCACGGCCTGAACGTCCACAGGCAACGGGATCCCGAGTCTGTCCGCCAGTCCTATGCCGTCAACACTTTCTCCAGTTGGCGCCTAATGGAGCTATTCTTCCAGACGGTGCGCGGCAACCCTGAGATGGCCACCAAAGAGGTGTGGGTGAACACCTCAGAGGCTGAGGCTAGCCCTGCTTTCAGTCCCCTCTACGAGCTCTCCAAGCGGGCCCTAGGCGATCTGGTTACTCTGCGCCGCCTCGATGCTCCCTGCACAGTGCGCAAGCTCATCCTCGGCCCCTTCAAGAGCCAGCTCAATCCCATTGGGGTTATGTCGGGAGATTGGGTGGCCGCTCAGATCTTGGCCCAGGCCAAACGAGACTGCCGCAACATCATCGTCACCATCAACCCCCTGACCTACTTGCTTTTCCCGCTCAAAGAGCTGGCTGTGAGCACTTATTTCCGC
>NZ_JANSIC010000128.1:4529-6182 GCF_047461955.1 Synechococcus sp. R55.7 | reverse complement strand
CAGCCAGGGATCCCTGCCCCCAACCCAGATCCTGCAGGTGGGGCCGAGTCCGGTGATTTGCCTTTGGTTTAGTTAATTAGTTAAAAGGAACTAGATCCCAACCCGTTCCATAGCTCTATGGCATTGGGCGCAAAAGTGGAGTAAGACAAGAGCAGGTTCCTTGGCGTGCCAATGGGAACTTTTGGGGAGCGAGAGTGCCCTCCTTGGGTTTGCAGAAATACAGCAGTTCGATCCCTGATGAGCGTTGGGTGTGAGGAGTAGGAGTGAGCGTGAACATGGTGCGACAGTGGGTGAGCGCAGTACTCTGCGTGGTGGGTGGATCGTTGATGTCGGGGCTTTTGTCCGGCTGTGCCATCCCGATGCCTTCGGCATCTGCGGGAGTTTCTGAAGTCCAAGTGCGCTTGGTGCATGTGGCCCCCAATGCCCCTCGGATCGACTTGGAAGTGGGAGGGGTGAGAGCTGCTCGGGGCATAGCCTATGGCTCGGTGAGCGAGTACGTGCGCATACCGGCGGGCGAGTACGACATTGTTTTGTTTTCAACGCCTGAGAACCCTGGCCAGCCTGCGAGTTCTTTGGTTGCGGCCAGAACCGTAGCCAATCTCAGGGGCGGGGGAGTGTTCTCGGTGGTGGCCGCCAACGAGCCGAATCGCATGACGGCCCTGGTGCTGGAAGACAACATCCATCCGCCCTTTGATCAAGCCCTGGTGCGGTTTGTCCACGCTGCCCCTGATGCGCCGGCCCTGCAATGGCAAGGGGAGCAAGGGCGGGTACTGCTGCCCCAGTTGGCGTTTGGACAAGTATCCACCTTTCAAGCTATGCGCCCCGGCTTTACCCAAATTCAAGTGGCCATAGCCCCTTCAGCCTCCGCGCCAGGTGTGCAGTCGGCTCCCAGCCGGAGCATTCCCCTGCAGCGGTTTGACCTGCAGCTGGAGGCGGGGAAAGTCTATACCCTCTATGTAGCGGGATTGTTGCGCAGCAATCCGGCCCTAAGCCTGGTGCTGGCAGAGGAAACTCGAGCTCGCAGGCTCCTATAGCCAAGGTGTTTCGGTCTCTCTTCTCCTTACACTGAGTTAAGGAATACCTCAGGGTGGGGGCAGATAGGGAATATGCTCTGTGGTGGAGCAGGCCAATGCCGTTGGCGTTCTCCGCTGCCAATATGATCTTACAAGGATCTCAGAATCCTAACATGCGGTGCGAAGCACTAGGGGATGCAGCCTGTGGATGCTTTGTTTCAAGTTGTGGTGCTGAATCAAACCCCAGATCCAGAACGGGTCATCTACCAGGCAATGCACCAGGATTACAGCCCTGATTTTGTCACCTCAGAAAGCCGGATCCCGGAAAAGTATGGAGAGGCCGTGGTGCGGCATTTGCTGGAGGGCAACCGTGGCCACTATGGGCCTCTAGAGCATCCTCAGATCACGTTTGGGGTAGGCTATTTTCCCCATGCTGTCATGCAACAGGCCCGTACTCATCGGGTGGGAATTTCTTTTGATGTTCAATCCTTCCGATATACAGGCCAGCAAATTGCCGATTTGGGCAAAAAGCTCTTGTTCGCGTCAGCGGTGCGGAGCACAACCGAGACTGCTGCTCCTGTTGGCGAGACCGGCTACGGTTGCGTCAGCGATCGCGTCAGCGGGCCGGAGGCCTATCGCG
>NZ_JANSIC010000128.1:3191-4429 GCF_047461955.1 Synechococcus sp. R55.7 | reverse complement strand
ATCGCGTCAGCGGGCCGGAGGCCTATCGCGACAGCGGTGCGGAGCACATTGCGGAGCACAGTGGCGGGACGGAGTCCTCCTTGTCTTTGCAAGAGCTGGAAACTTTGTTTTACGTTCCTGCCAGCGTCAAAGAGGGCAAGGCCAAAACCCGCCAAGGCTTTAGGCCCATCTCCCCCGAAGCTTTGGATATCATTCTTGCGCAATATCGCAGCCAGGCCATTGCTTATTATCGCCTGGTAGAAGAGTGCGGATTGCCCTATGAAGATGCCCGTAACATCATTGGCTACGGGATCCGACAACACTTCGTGGTCTCTTTCAATTGCCGTAGTCTAATGCATTTTTTGGATTTACGAGCCAAAGAAGATGCTCAACGAGAAATTCAACATCTGTGTGAACTGATTTGGCCCCACTTTGAAGCGTGGTGTCCCCACGTGGCGGCCTGGTATCGTAAGCATCGCTGGGGAAAGGCTCGATTATCCCCCTAAACTTAGTTTAGATAGATATGCTCTGCTAACCCCTTCTGCGGCTAATCCTGTTTTTGATCTTTTGTTGGGTTACGGGTATGGATCCCGAAGCTTATGAGCAAATGGCAGGCTTGGAAGACCGGCATTGGTGGTTTTTGGGTCGCCGTCACATTCTGAGTCGGGTTATTGGATCCCTGTCGCTTCCCCCCTCTGCTTATATTTTGGAAGCTGGCTGTGGTAGCGGCGGCAACCTGGAGATGTTGTCCAGATTTGGCAAAGTTTGGGCTATGGAAAAGAGTGAAATTGCACTGCCGCTGGCCCAAGCTCGCGGTATTGGGATCGTGGCAGAGGGGGAGTTGCCAAACCGGATCCCCTTTGGTTCTCAACGATTTGATTTGATTGCTTTGCTGGATGTGCTGGAGCATCTGGAGAATGACAAAGAAGCTCTCCTAGCCCTCAGTCAAAGGTTAACCCCATCTGGCTACTTAGTTGTAACTGTTCCGGCTTATCCGTGGCTGTGGAGTTTACATGATGAGCTTAATCATCACAAGAGACGATATACCCGCGGGCAACTTTTGTCGTTGCTTAAAAGCTCAGGTCTAGAAGTTTATACCCTTGTTTTCTTCAACAGTTTTCTTTTCCCAATCATTTCAGGGATCCGCATAATGCAGAAAGTGCTTCGCCTGAGGGAAAGCCAAGATCTGAAAATGCCGCCGCTTTGGCTCAATCGACTGCTGACGGGTATTTTTGCTGCAGAAGCCTATCTGATACCTA
>NZ_JANSIC010000128.1:1364-3091 GCF_047461955.1 Synechococcus sp. R55.7 | reverse complement strand
CTTAAAGAACTTATTTTGTGTCAGCAGCATGAAGTCCTTTGAAGCTGGGAAGGGCCGTCAATAGAATTATCTGGTGAGGGCTACCCATTCAAGTTTTGGTCAACACTGATCTTGTCCAATAGCCTCAGATGCACAATCTTTTCTGTAAGATTGTCAACAGTCTTGATGCCGAAGGAGATAACCCTTGGCCGAACGCGGCTATAAAACTCGTCTGGATCTGCATCGTTTGTGGGTGCCCTTGGCCTGTTTTGGCGATGGCCTTTGTATTTGGTTGGCCTTTGGGGCGGGCTACTGGCTGCGCAGCTTGCGTCCTCATCAGCTCTTGCCTTGGGATGTCTACGCGGCCTTGGGATTGTTGACCGCCCTCAGTTATTGGGGCATTCAGGCGGGCTTAGGCGGATACGGTGAGTCGAAGCGCTTGTCTCGCTTTGAAGAATGGGCCAGTTTGCTGGTGGGGTTGGGATTGACGTTTGGTTTGGTGCTGGCAGGGGCCTTTTTCGTTCGCTCGGTCTCTTTGTCGCGGCTGGTGGTGGGCTACGCCGGCTTGTTGGCTCTGCTGAGTTTGACTTTGGTACGGGTGGGGTTGCGGCTGGGCATGGGCTGGTTGTGCTCTAGGGGCTACGGTCGGCGGCAGGTCATCTGGGTGGGATCCTGGTCGGTGTTGGCGGAAGTGTTGGAGCGATTGCAGCGATCCCCGCAGTTGGGCTTCCAGGTAGTCGCCTGGGCAGGCGTAGAGCAAGGCTCTTTTGAGGAAGATCCCCCATCTCAAAATGGGGATCCCTGTCAAGATTCATATCCAGTACTAAACACCGCCCGCCCTACCTCTGGCGGGGTTGAGTCTGCCGACAGGACTCTGTCCGGCTCATCCCGAGGAACCCTCTCCTGCTTGTGCAGTCAGCTTGAGCCTTCCTGGTCGGCTCTTGAGCGTCTGGATCTGGTCCATTTGATTGCCTATCTGCAAGCCCACCCAGAAGTGCAGGAGGTGTGGTTTGGGCAACCGGAGCTGGCAACTGCTCCTCTGTTGCTCAGTTTGCAAACATTGTCGGTGCAGGTGCGCTTGGTGCCGGATATCTTAAGTTTTTTAACGGTGAACTTCAGCCTGCAGTCTCTCGACGGGATCCCGCTGCTAACTCTGCGTCAGCCCCCTTTGCGCTACGCCCACAACCGGTTCCTCAAGCGAGTTGTAGACATCCTAGGAGCTTCCCTGGGCCTGATCTTGCTTAGCCCTCTGTTTTTGATTATTGCCCTGCTGGTAGCCTGCAGCAGTCCTGGCCCCATTCTGTATTGGCAGGAGCGGGTGAGCTTGGATGGCCGCCGCTTTTGGATTGCCAAGTTCCGCACCATGCGAGTGGATGCTGAGGCAGCCGGCCAGCCGGGCTGGACGCGCCCTGGGGATCCGCGCCGAACCAAGATAGGAGCCTTTTTGCGCCGCACCAACCTGGACGAGCTGCCCCAACTGTGGAACGTCCTGAAAGGGGAAATGAGCCTAGTGGGCCCCCGCCCAGAGCGGCCCTACTTTGTCGAGCAGTTTAGCCAGGAGATCCCCAAGTATCCGGATCGGCATTTGGTAAAAAGTGGCCTCACCGGCTGGGCCCAGATCCACGGCCTGCGGGGAGATACCAGCATTGCCCGCCGCACCCAGTATGATCTCTACTATGTGCAAAACTGGTCGCTGTGGCTGGATCTGCGCATCCTGGCCATTACCCTCTGGCAAGGGATCCGCGGAC
>NZ_JANSIC010000128.1:0-1264 GCF_047461955.1 Synechococcus sp. R55.7 | reverse complement strand
AATTGCACCGTCTCCAGCCATGTGTTTGCCTACCTGGCGCAGCAAGGGATCCCCAACCATTTCTTGGCCCAAACCGGCCCCACCGAGATGCAGGTGCGAGCCTTGCACATCCTGCCTTTGGAAGTGGTGGTGCGCAACCGCACAGCGGGTAGCCTCTGCCGACGGCTGGGCCTGGAGCAGGGCCTTCCCATCGAGCCGCCGCTGGTGGAGTTCTATTACAAAAACGATGCCTTGGGGGATCCCTTGGTAACCCCCGACCACATCCGCCTATTGCAGTTGGCCACGCCGGAGCAGGTGGAGCGCTTGGGATCCCTGGCTTTGGCCATCAACAACCATCTGCAGGCTTTCTGGCGAAGCTGCCGCCTAGAGTTGGTGGACTTTAAGCTGGAGTTTGGCCTGGACGAGAAGGGAGAGATCCTGCTAGCCGACGAGATTAGCCCCGATACCTGCCGTCTTTGGGATCGGGGGGGATCTGAGCCGCGGGTGCTGGATAAAGATCTCTTTCGCTTTGATCTGGGGGATCCAGTAGCTGGCTATCAAGAGGTGTTGCAGCGGGTGCTTCAGGCAGTGGGATCCCAATTCCTTCTCTCCTAGAGGGAGAGGAGCCAGGGGTGAGGGACTATAATCGCCTCAGCGATCCCACTCCTTTAACGCCCGAGCCTCCTTTCGCTTGTCGGGATCCCGCCATGACCTCTCCCCGCCCCCCCTACCCCGGCGAGCGTTTCCGCCGCCAACTGGCCGACCTGCTGAACACCTGGGTGGAGCAGGGGTTGATCGAACCTGCCCAACGGGATCGCCTGCGGGAGTATTACCAACTGGAGAGTTTGCAACGCTCAGCCGGCGGGCGATTTGCCCTGGTGCTGCTGCTGTTTGGCGCAGTTCTGGTGGGCCTAGGGGTGATCTCCTTTGTGGCGGCCAACTGGGCTGCCATTCCCCGCTGGGCAAGAGCCTGGGGGTGCTTGGCCCTCATGGTAGGGCTGCAGGTGGCTGGCTTCCAGGTTTGGCAGCAGGGATCCCGACGGCTCCGACGGCTGGGCAGCGCCCTGCTGATAGCCGGTGAACTGACCCTGGGAGCCTGTATTGGCCTGATGGCCCAGTGGGTTCAGCTTGGGGGATCCGCGGCAGGCCTGTTTTGGGCCTGGGGGATGGGCGGTTTGGCCATGGCCTACGGCTTGCGTCACAGCCCCAGTGGTGTACTGGCCTGCCTTCTGCTGGGCTCGGGGATGGTAGCCGACTTCGTGGATTGGGGGACTGTCAACTTCCT
>NZ_JANSIC010000127.1:1620-7506 GCF_047461955.1 Synechococcus sp. R55.7 | reverse complement strand
CTCCCTAGGCAGCTGAGTCCAGCAGCAGGGCTCGGCCATAGGCCCGCTGCAACACCGCTGGCTGCAACACCTCCCGCGGGGATCCCTGGGCAATTAAGACACGGTTGAGGAGGAGCACTTCGTCGAAGTAGGCCCGGGCCTGCCCCAAATCGTGGTGCACCACCATCACGATGTGGCCGGCATCTGCCAGCTCCCGCAACACCTGGAACAAAATAGCTTCGCTGGGCTGGTCGATCCCGGCAAAGGGTTCGTCAAGGGCGTAGATCTCCGCTTCTTGCGCCAAGGCCCGCGCCAGGAACACCCGCTGCTGTTGTCCCCCCGACAGCTTTCCAATGGGGCGATCCCGGTAGGCCCCCATCCCCACCCGCTCCAGAGCTTGGGCAGCCCGCCGCCGTCCCTCCTTGCCGATGCGACGGAACCAGCCGGTGGGTTTCACCTGACCCATTAGCACCACATCCCACACCGTGGCGGGAAACGACCAGTCGATGGCCGAGCGCTGGGGTACATAGGCCACTTGCTCTCCCCACAGCGCTTGCCCACCGTAGCGCACTTCCCCCCGTTCCAGCGGCACCAACCCCAGCAGCGCTCTGAGAAACGTACTTTTGCCGGCTCCGTTGGGCCCAAGGATGCCCGTGAGGCGGCCCGGCGCGATTTCAGCTTGGATCCCTTGCAGCACCTGCAGGCTGCCGTAACGCACCGTCAGATCCCGCACCACCAGGGATCCCCTGGCCGGACCAAGAGGGAGAGGAGGAAGTTGCTTTTTCATTTTGTTTTCATTTTCGGTAAGTCCAGTGTACCCTAAAGGGACATCTAAACCATGAAACGATGATCAAAAGTCTTGTCTTCCTTTGGGGGCGGCGCCGTTGGGTAGCAGCCTTCGGCTTGGCAATAGGACTCTGTCTCGCTGACGGGAACGGCAGTTTTCTGGCCTTGGCCGGTTCGGGATGGGCGCGTCCCCGCGTTGTGGCTACCACTACGTTGATCGCCGATTGGGTAGAGCAGGTGGGCCAAGATCGCATCCAGCTCACCAGCCTGCTGCAGCCGGGAATGGATCCCCACATCTACGAGCCGGCACCGGCGGATGGGATGGCCCTAGAGCGGGCAGACTTGGTGTTTTACAACGGCTACAACCTGGAGCCGGGGTTGATGCGCCTCATCGAGGCCACAGCCCAACAGGCGCGGCGGGTTGCCTTGGCCGAGATCCTCGATCCCATCGTCACCAATGAGGAGGATGGGATCCCCACTCCCGACCCCCACGTGTGGGGCAATGTGGAAAACGTCATCCGCATGGTGGAGCGCATCGCCCAAGAGCTGGCGGAACAGGTGCCTGGCGAGGCGACCTTCTTCCAAACCAATGCTGCTGCCTATCGAGCAGAGCTGGAGGAGCTTCATGCCTGGATTGGGGAGCAAATTCAGACCATCCCCCCTCCCAACCGGGTTTTGGTGACCACCCACGATGCTTTTGCCTACTACACCCAAGCCTACGGCCTGAAAATGGGGGGATCCCTTCTGGGGATCAGCACCGAAGAACAGCCCAGCGCCCAGACTGTGGCCCAGTTGGTGGCCGAGATCCGCGCTCTACAGGTGCCGGCTGTCTTTGCCGAGACCACCCTCAACCCGGCCCTGATCCAAACGGTGGCCGCTGAAGCGGGAGTCAAGGTAGCGGAACAGGAGCTGTACTCCGATTCTTTGGGGGAAGCAGGCAGCGGCGCCGAAACTTACGTTGCCATGATGCGCCACAACACCTGCACGATTGTGGTAGCCCTGGGCGGATCCCCTGAATGCTCTTGAGAAGCTGAGTCGAGGCAGGAGGTCTGAGTTTTGTATGATAGGGGCTCAGACCCTTGTTCTCTCACCTCTTCCATGCCTGCTGCCATCCATCGCCCGGCCCGCACCCTCTACTGTGGCGAAGTCCGCCCGGCCCACATTGGCCAGACCGTCACCCTCTACGGCTGGATCGACCGCCGCCGCGACCACGGGGGGGTGATCTTTCTGGATTTGCGGGATCGCTCTGGCATTGTGCAACTGGTGGCGGATCCGCAGAAAACTCCGCAGTCATATCCACTGGCGGGGGAAGTGCGCAACGAATATGTGGTGCGGGTAACGGGAACTGTCCAGCAACGGCCCCCCGACTCCTTCAACCCTCGCCTGGCCACCGGCGAGGTCGAGATCTACGCCGAACAGTTGGAAGTGCTCAGTCCAGTCGGCAAGCAGCTCCCCTTCAGCGTCTCGGGAGAAGAAGCAGAGGAAGTGCGAGAAGAGATCCGCCTGCGCTATCGCTACCTGGATTTGCGGCGGGAGCGCATGTCCCGTAACCTGCAACTGCGCCACCGGGTCATCCAGGCCATCCGCCGTTTCCTAGAAGACGAGGAGGGCTTTGTCGAGGTGGAGACTCCCATTCTCACCCGCTCCACCCCAGAAGGGGCCAGAGACTACCTGGTGCCCAGCCGCGTCAACCCCGGCGAGTGGTTTGCCCTGCCGCAGTCGCCCCAGCTCTTTAAGCAGCTGCTGATGGTGGCTGGCGTGGATCGCTACTACCAGATCGCCCGCTGCTTTCGGGATGAGGATCTGCGGGCGGATCGGCAGCCGGAGTTCACCCAGTTGGACATGGAGATGAGCTTCATGGATCAAGAAGGGATCCTGGAGCTCAACGAGCGACTGATCTGCCATATCTTCAAAACTGTCAAAGGGATCCACCTGCCCCGTCCCTTCCCGCGCCTGACCTATGCCGAGGCCATGGCCCGCTACGGCTCCGACAAGCCTGACACCCGCTTTGGGATGGAGTTGGTGGATGTTTCGGAGGTGTTTCAGGGATCCCGATTCAAAGTCTTCGCCAAAGTGCTGGCTGAGGGCGGTTTGATCAAAATCCTGCCAGTGCCCGGCGGCGATGAAAAGATCTCCAACACCCGCATCAAACCAGGCGGGGATCTGTTCAAGCTGGTCACCCAGTATGGGGCGGGCGGCTTGGCCTTTATCCGGGTGCGGCCCGACAGCCTCGATACCATCGGCGCCCTGAAAGAGAGCTTGAGCCCCGAGCAGGAGAAGCGGTTGCTGGATCTCACCCAGGCCAAGCCAGGGGATCTGTTGCTGTTTGGGGCAGGGCCGGCGGCAGTGGTGAACGAGTCTTTGGGCCGGCTGCGGCTGCACCTGGGCCAGGAGCTGGGTTTGATCCCAGAGAACGCCTTGAATCTCCTCTGGATCACCGACTTTCCCATGTTTGAGTTCAACGCCGAAGAAAATCGCCTGGAAGCCCTGCACCACCCCTTTACCGCCCCCCACCCCGACGACTTGGCCGACCTGAAAACGGCGCGGGCCCAGGCTTATGACCTGGTGTGGAACGGCGTGGAAGTAGGAGGGGGATCCCTGCGGATTTACCAGCGGGAAATTCAGGAGCAGGTTTTTCAAGCGATTGGCCTCACCCCCGAACAGGCGCGGGACAAGTTTGGCTTTTTGTTGGAAGCCTTTGAGTATGGCACCCCGCCCCACGGCGGCATTGCCTACGGCCTGGATCGGCTGGTGATGTTGCTGGCCGGGGAAGATTCCATCCGGGATGTCATCGCCTTTCCCAAAACCCAGCAGGCGCGATGTTTGCTCACCGGCGCTCCTTCCAGCGTTGAGGCGAAGCAGCTCAAGGAACTGCACGTGGCTTCCACCTATCAGCCCGGTTGAGGGAGGTATCTTCCAACGACCACGGGTGCTCGATGATTTCGGCACGGGTAACAGGGCTGCGGAGATCCAGCAGACAATATTCCTTTTCAACCAAAAGGACTTTCATTGTGGAAGCCGGGCCTTTTTAACGGGAGTTCAGGAGTGCCTGGGATCCCTTCTCCCAGCCCCAGCTCCCACCTGTGGGAGGATAGAAAGGAATACACCCCTACTTTTTTTGCCATGCTACAGCTGACGGGAAAGAAAGCCTTGGTAACCGGCATTGCCAACGAGCGCTCCATTGCCTGGGGCATTGCTCAGCAACTGCACAAAGCGGGGGCCAGCCTAGGGGTTACCTATCTGCCGGACGAGCGGGATCGCTTCAAAACCAAAGTTCAGCAACTCACGGATCCCTTGCAGCCAGATTTTCTCCTCCCCTGCGACGTGCAAAGCGATCAGCAGATCAGCGATCTGTTTCAGGGGGTAACCGAAAAATGGGGTCAGGTCGATATTCTGGTTCACTGCCTGGCCTATGTCAAAAAAGAGGAGCTGAGCGGCAACTTCAGCGATATCTCGCGGGAGGGGTTTGCCCTGGCCATGGATGTGAGCACCTACTCCCTGATTGCCCTCTGCCGGGCTGCCAAGCCCCTACTGAGATCCGGCAGCAGTGTCCTCACCTTGACCTACTTGGGAGGAGTGCGAGTGGTGCCCAACTACAACATGGCTGCCGTCACCAAAGCGGGCCTGGAAACCTGTGTCCGCTACCTGGCTGCCGAGCTGGGCCCTGCCGGGATCCGGGTGA
The DNA here is from genome assembly GCF_047461955.1 of Synechococcus sp. R55.7. Taxonomy (NCBI): domain Bacteria; kingdom Bacillati; phylum Cyanobacteriota; class Cyanophyceae; order Synechococcales; family Synechococcaceae; genus Synechococcus; species Synechococcus sp. R55.7. Next base: position 3,059 of record NZ_JANSIC010000127.1, on the reverse strand, counting down.
ACGCCATTTCTGCCGGCCCAATCCGCACCTTGGCCTCATCGGCCATTTCCGATTTTCATGCCATGCTGCATGCTGTGGAGGAGAAAGCTCCCCTACGGCGCAATGTCACTCAAATAGAGGTGGGCAATGTGGCGGCTTTTCTGGCCAGCGACCTGGCCAGCGGCATTACCGGCCAGGTGATCTACGTGGATAGTGGGTATAGCATCCTGGGTTTTTAAGCGCTTTGGGATCCCTTGGGGATGGCTCCGGCATGAATCGCTTCTCACCCTTGCAGCGGTTGCTGCTCACCTGGATCTTGATCGTCATCAGCGGCTGGCTGGCCATACAGGTGGGTCGGCTGTTTGGGCATTTGCTCACCACCATCCTGACAGCGGCGGTGCTGGCCTTTTTGCTCAACTACCCGGTGCAGGTGCTGCGGCGCTATCGGGTCAGTCGAGGTTTGGCGGTCACCCTGGTCTTTGCTCTCTCGGTGGTGCTGCTGGTCTTGGTGGGGATCGCCGTGGTGCCGGTCTTGGCCAAGCAAGTGGTGCAGCTGGGGGCGCGGATCCCAGAGTGGGTGGACACCTTACAAAATTGGCTCGACCAGATTAGCCTTTGGGCCGCCGAGCGCAACATCAACCTTGGCCAGACGGAGCTGGTCAATACCCTTCTCAACCGCCTGCAGGCCAGCGCCGAGAAAATTGCCGGCCAATCCCTGGATCTCCTTCTGGGTACGTTCAACCAGGTGATCGACTTGGTGCTGGTGCTGGTGTTGGCCCTCTACATGCTGCTCTACGGGGGCCAGTTCTGGCAGGGGTTGCTCAGCCTCTTCCCCAAACCTTGGGGGCCGCGCATTGGCGAAGCCCTAGCCCTCAGCTTTCAGAACTTCCTCATCAGCCAGTTGGTGTTGGGGTTCATCATGGCCCTGATGCTGGTGCCGGTTTTTGGGTTTTTGCGGGTACCTTTCGGGCTCCTGTTTGGCCTGCTGATCGGCCTGCTGGAGGTCATCCCCCTGGTGGGGGGGGTGATTGGCATTGGGGCGGCGGCGGTGTTGCTGGCCTTTCAGGACATTTGGCTCAGCCTTAAAGTGGTGCTGGTTTCCCTGATCGTGCAGCAGGTGAAGGATCGGGTCATCGCCCCCCGCCTGATGGGAGAGCTGATCGGGCTAAATCCAGTGTGGATCTTGATTGCCCTGTTGGTGGGGGCGCAACTGGGGGGCATCCTGGGCGTGATCGTCGCCATTCCCCTCAGCAGTGTGGTGAAAAGCCTTTACGAGATCGCCCGCTCTGCCGACCTGGCCGCCGAAGATGGGTTGGGTTCCGGTGTAAAAGGATCCCCGCAAGGGCTCCGTCCGAGTAGCGCCAACGGCGAACCCCGCCGGGATCCTACCCTGCCCAAGCCGGAGACCCAGCAGATCTAGCTGCTCCAAAAGGGAAGAGGCTCTGCCCATGCGATTCAGG
>NZ_JANSIC010000127.1:0-1520 GCF_047461955.1 Synechococcus sp. R55.7 | reverse complement strand
CTAGCGAATCTTGCCCTCGATAAAAGGCACCTCCAGCACTTTTTCGTGGTGGATAGGGCCGTGGCCGAAGTAGCCTCCCTCCCCAAACAGTTCGCCGTGATCGGCTGTAACCGTGATGTAGGTGTTTTTGGGAACCAGGTCGAACAGCTGTTCAAAGATCCCATCCAGGTAGCGCACCGCCTGGATCTGTCGCTGCCGCAGCTCTTCCAACTGGGCCGAATTGAAAAAGGGGATCCCGTCCTCTTCTCCTTCATCCAGCCGCTTCAACACCCCATTCACCCCCGAGATGCGGGGCCACAAGCTGGGATCCTCATCGGGCAGCGCGTAGGGATAGTGAGTTTCGCCCACGTTTAACAGGTAAAAGCTGGGGCGATCCGGCTCGAAGCGCAACTGTTCCACCATGGCCGCCATATCGTTGTGCTGGGGCATGAGGCGGTAGGAATCGAAATCCCGATTCAGCAGCGTGCTGGGGTTGAGCACCGGCATGGAGACCATGGCGTGGGTGGTGTAGCCCAGTTGATGCTTCAGCAGCGTCGGCAAATAGAGATGAGGCAGCAGATGCTTGAACTCAATGGGTTGCCGGGTGCCGAGCCGCTCGTTGTAGCGCAGATAATCTTGCTTGTAGTGCTCGGACGCAAAAACGTGGATGGGGCTGGTGTGGGGCAGCAGGCCCATGAGCAGGTTGTAATGGGCAGGGGCCGTCCAGGAAGCGTAGCTCCAGCGCTTTTCCAGAGGGCCCAACTTCAGCAAGTGCTTGGGGTTGGCCGCCAGCAGGCTGTCGAAGCGGCAACTGTCTAGGACGATGAGCAGATAGTTGTTCTGTCCCCGCGGTTCAGGGCGGGGGTCGGGCTCAGACGCAGGAGCGGCAGACGATTTCCACCAGTTTAGGAATCCCATCCTTCCTCCTCCTCGTCGGCGTAGGGCCGCTGGACAATCCGCCAGTTGGGAGCTGCTGCCGCATCGTCGTCCTCAGGAGCGGGATCGCGAATGCGTTCCGGCGGGATATTGGAATAGGAATAGCGGCCTGCTTGGGGATCCGGCTCGTACTCCGGCAGATCTTGGGGCAAATAGTGGTCGGGGGGAATCAGCTGGGCTTCCAAAAAGCGAACTCGGTCGCTCAACTGAGTTAACTTACGGATTGCCTGTCGCTGGAACACCCGGTCGTGCAATCGCCAGGAGCCTACATACAAAAATCCCAGCCCCATCCCTGCCCCATAAGAGGCCAATAGCACCAACGATAGAGGAAGCGGGGATCCCGATTGCCCACCCACCACAACCCTTGCCGGGGATCCCCAGTTTTGGATGAGGAGAACGAGCAGGCTCAAGATCCACAAGCCCAGGAGTATGAAGCGAAGGTTTCTGATCGCGTTAGCGGGACGAAATTCTTGCATGGCCTCAACCCTACCCTTTATTAGGCTACCATTCTTCCCTTTCTCCACTGGCCTGGCAGCAAAGACGCTGGAAGCTCAAGCGGAGTTGTTCTCAACAGCCATTAGCCCTCTCCCTAAGGCGCGCTTCAG
>NZ_JANSIC010000126.1:0-7520 GCF_047461955.1 Synechococcus sp. R55.7 | reverse complement strand
CGCGAAAGGACTCCGTCCCGCTACCGCGAAAGGCAGATGCTTGGGTATCGGGGCACCGGCCAAGAGAGGTTAATCTGGGGATCCGAGGCGATCTCTAATTGCTCTAATTGGCTATTGTCTGGTTATCGGCAGCTCAGCCTTGGAGCTCGGGATGGAACACCCCACCGCCAGCCTTTATTTGGTGGCTACCCCCATCGGCAACCGCGAAGACATCACCCTGCGGGCGCTGCGGGTTTTGCGGGAAGTGGACTGGGTGGCGGCAGAAGATACTCGCCACTCCGGCCAGCTTCTTAAACATTTTCAAATCTCCGCCCGCCTCATCAGCTATCACGAGCACAACGCTGCCCAACGGATCCCGCAACTCCTGAAGTATCTGTCGGCGGGCCAGTCGGTGGCCCTGATCAGCGATGCCGGCACTCCTGCCATCTCCGATCCGGGAGAAGAGTTGGTGCGCGCCTGCATTCAGGCCGGGATCCCGGTGATCCCTGTGCCGGGGCCGGTAGCTGCTGTTGCCGCCTTGACCGCTTCGGGCCTGCCTACAGGACGATTCGTGTTCGAGGGATTTTTGCCGCTTAAACCCAGTCAGCGACAGGCCCGCCTGCAACAGTTGGCCCAAGAAGAGCGCACCGTCGTTCTCTATGAAGCCCCCCATCGCCTGCGCCAAACTCTGCAGGATCTGCTGGATCACTGCGGCCCAGAGCGGCAGATCGTGCTGGCGCGGGAGCTGACCAAGCTGTATGAGTCCTTCTGGCGGGGATCCCTGGCAGCAGCTCTGGAGCACTGCGCCGCCCAGCCGCCGCGGGGGGAGTTCACCCTCTTGCTTGAGGGATATGTGGGTGCCGTTCCCAGCCCTAACCCTGTCAGAGGCGGGACGGAGTCCTTGAATGGGCGGGGAGACAGTGAATCGGAAGCGGAAATTCGTCAAGAAATGGCCCGATTGCTGGCCGAAGGCCTGTCCCGGTCTGCAGCCAGCCGCCGGTTGGCCCAGCGTCTGCAGGGATCCCCCATCTGGACGCGGCGCCGCCTTTACAATCTATCCTTGCAGCTTGAGCCGCTCTCCAGTTCTGGCGGGACGGAGTCCTTTTCTGAGTACGTCAGCGCTCCACATTGTTTCCAAGACGACGGCGAGACTGAGTCCTGAGGCGTTCGCGTTAGCGGGACGGAGTCCTATGGCACGGATTTTGTTGGTGGACGATGAAGTGGAGTTGGCCGATTCTCTGGCCCAGCAATTGAGGCGAGAGGGCTACACGGTGGACGTCGCCTACACAGGAGGGCGGGCCTGGGAGCTGCTGCAAAAGTCCCCCGCTCTGCCCTACGATCTGCTGGTCTTGGATTGGATGTTGCCGGAGCTCTCTGGGCTTTCCCTCTGCCAGCGGGTGCGGCAGGTGGATTGCACCACCCCTATCCTGTTTCTGACGGCCAAAGATACCCTAGACGACCGGGTGGAAGGGCTGGATGCCGGGGCAGATGATTACTTGGTAAAGCCGTTTGAGCTGCGGGAACTGCTGGCGCGGGTGCGAGCCCTCTTGCGGCGGGCCACCGGCCCTGGAGAAGGGATCCCTCGCCTACAGATAGGGGATTTGGAGCTGGATCGGGAGAACCAGGTGGCCTACCGGCAGGGGCGGATGATCCACCTCTCCCAAAAAGAGTTTCGCCTGCTGGAGTACTTCATGACCCATCCCGGCCAGTTGCTCACCCACGACCAGATCTACGAGCAGGTGTGGGCCGGAGAGGATCCCCCCAGCAGCAACGTCTTAGCAGCCCAGGTGCGCCTGCTGCGGCGACGCCTCAGGTTGCCCGGGGCAGCAGAATTGATCCACGCCGTCTACGGCAAGGGCTATCGCTTTGGGCCTGTTGCCGAGAATCCCTAGGAAGAGGCCCAGAAGAGGCCCATCCTACAGTCCCGCAAGCTGTAGCTGTCCCGAACAGCAGCAAACCCCAAGCAAGCGACCCAACGGGGCCCTTCCCAACAGCTTGCTGGGATTCACAGCTCCCCTCTCCCAAGAGGAGAGGGGCAGGAGCGCTTGGGGCTCACTTGGACTTGAGCTTCTCCGCTTTCTCGATGGCCTCTTCGATGGTGCCCACCAAGTAGAAGGCTTGCTCCGGCAGATCGTCCAGTTCTCCCGACAAAATGCGCTGGAAGCCCTTGATGGTGTCTGCCAATTTCACATACTTGCCGGGGGAGCCGGTGAATACCTCCGCCACGAAGAACGGCTGGGACAGGAAACGCTCGATGCGGCGGGCGCGGGCCACCACCAGCTTGTCCTCTTCCGACAGCTCGTCCAGCCCCAGGATGGCGATGATATCTTGCAGCTCTTTGTAGCGCTGCAGCGTTTGCTTCACTGCCCGGGCGGTGTTGTAGTGCTCTTCGCCCACAATGTCCGCCTGCAGGATGGTGGAAGAGGAATCCAGGGGATCCACCGCCGGATAGATACCCTTGGCTGCCAAGCTGCGGGACAATACCACCGTCGAGTCGAGGTGGGCAAAGGTGGTGGCCGGGGCCGGATCCGTCAAGTCGTCAGCAGGCACATACACCGCCTGCACCGAGGTGATGGATCCCTGCTTGGTAGAGGTGATGCGCTCTTGCAGGTTGCCCATTTCGGTAGCCAAGGTGGGCTGGTAACCCACCGCCGAGGGCATGCGGCCCAACAGCGCCGACACTTCCGACCCGGCCTGCACAAAGCGGAAGATATTGTCGATGAACAGCAGCACGTCCTGCTTGTTAACGTCGCGGAAGTACTCTGCCATGGTCAGGGCAGTCAGGCCAACCCGCATGCGGGCACCCGGTGGCTCGTTCATCTGGCCATAGACCAGCGCCACTTTGTCCAGCACACCGGATTCTTTCATCTCGTTGTAGAGGTCATTGCCCTCGCGGGTGCGCTCTCCCACGCCCGCAAACACCGATAGGCCAGAGTGCTCCTCAGCGATGTTGTGGATCAGCTCCTGGATGAGCACTGTCTTGCCGACGCCGGCACCGCCAAACAGGCCCACCTTGCCCCCCTTTTTGAAGGGGGCCAGCAGGTCAATCACCTTGATGCCGGTTTCAAAGGGCTCTGGCTTAATCGTCAAATCGACAAGTGGAGGCGCACTGCGGTGGATGGGGGCAAATTCTTGGGCTTGAACGGGCTCTCCTTGGTCAACCGGCTCTCCCAGCACATTGAAAATGCGCCCCAGGGTGGGCTGCCCGACCGGCACAGTAATCGGAGCGCCCGTATCCACCACCGGCATGCCCCGCACCAGGCCGTCGGTCGAGGACATGGCCACCGCACGCACGCGGTTATCCCCCAAAAGCTGCTGCACCTCAAAGGTGACGTTAACCTTCAGGCCGCTTTCGGTTGTGCCCTCCACCTTGAGGGCATTGTAGATTTCGGGCAGCTTGCCGCTGGGAAACTCGGCGTCGATCACAGGCCCAATGACCTGAGTGATGTAGCCAACATTGGTGGCAGTAGCGGTGGCAGTAACCATGATTGAGGCTCAGCTCCTTGTGTGCTCAGTTATCGACTCAGCAATGCCGGGTGTAAATCATTATCATCATACAAATAAAGGGATCCCAGTTGCTGCCGCACTTTTGCCTGTCCAGCCTATGGGGGATCCCCGGCAGGGAGGGCTTTTCTTCGCTACCCTAGAGCTAGGTAAGACAGGGGGTTGCCAGCGATGAGCCACTACGGAGGCCGTATTGCACAGCTCAGCTCCGTTAGGTTGGGAGGACGGCGTCGCTGCCCACGTCGCGGCCGGGCCCTGCAATTGGGGATCCTTGGCTTCTTGCTGGGGTTAGGGGTGATGGGGGGAGCTTGGTGGTACAGCATCGGGCCCCGGCAAACCCTTTCCCTGTATTGGCTGACCAGTGCTGACAACTCTATTGACTACGTGCAGCAGGAGCGCAGGGTTCGCGCCTTTGACACTCAAGAAGCCATCCGCCTGGCCTTGGAGGAGCTGATTGCCGGCCCCCGGGATCCCCACCTCACCACGGCCATTCCCCCCCAGACGCGGGTGTTGGATGTGCGGGTGGAGGGCGACGATATTTTCCTCAACTTCTCCCCCGAATTCACGCAAGGGGGGGGATCCACGGCGATGATGAGCCGGATTGCGCAGGTGCTCTACACGGCCACCAGCCAAAACCCCGGCGCCCGGGTTTGGATCTCGGTGGAAGGCCGTGCCCTAGAGGTGTTGGGGGGAGAGGGGCTGATCCTGGATCAACCCCTGACACGGGCCTCGTTTGTGCCCAGCTTTCAGCTGCCAGCGGAGCCGGCAACCCCGAAGGACTCCGCCCCCCTAACGGGGTCGCCAAAGCGTCGCCTAGCGATAACGGCTTCTTGAGACGGAAACCATGAGCTGGTTGCAGCGGGTGGGCAGCAGTTTTCTCCTGACCGGTCAGGTGATTTTGCATCTGATGCGGGGCCGTATCCATCGCCGCAACACCCTGGATCAGCTTTCGGCGGTGGGTCTGGAGTCGCTGCTGATTGTTTTGATTACGGCGGTGGTGATCAGCGGCGTTTTCACCATCCAGTTGGCGCGGGAGTTCATCAACTTTGGCGCTTCCTCCCTAATTGGGGGGGTTTTGGCGATTGCCCTTGCCCGCGAGCTGACACCGGTGGTGACGGCGGTGATCTTGGCCGGACGGGTGGGATCCGCCTTTGCCGCCGAGCTGGGCACCATGAAGGTCACGGAGCAGATCGACGCTCTGCTGTTGTTGCGCACCGATCCGGTGGATTATCTGGTGATCCCGCGGGTGCTGGCTGCGGGGCTGATGCTGCCGGTGCTCACCATCCTCTCCCTGCTGACGGGGCTGGTGGGGGGGATGATCATCTGCGCTTCGGCCTACAACATCTCTCCTGCAGTGTTTCTCAACTCGGCGCAAACCCTTCTGAGCTCCTGGGATTTGCTCGTCTGTTGTTTTAAGGCGATGGTGTTTGGGTCTTTGATCGCCATTGTCGGCTCCAACTGGGGCCTTTCCACCAGCGGAGGGGCCAAGGGGGTGGGTCGCTCCACCACCGATGCAGTGGTTACGGCGCTGCTGGGCGTGTTTGTCACCAACTTCCTTATTTCTTGGCTGTTGTTTCAGGGGCCGGGGAGCGCCCTCAGCCGCGCGTTGTAGCCACTTCTGCTGTCCCGTTAGCGTTGCGGAGCAATAGGGAGAGAGCTAGGATGGGATCCCCTTTCCCTTCAGCGGTGCAGAGCACTTTGCGAGTAGAATTTCAGATTTTCCGACAGTTGCCGCCGGAGCCGCCCCGCTGGCAGTCCTTCTGGCTGGAGACATCCCCTGGCGCCACCATTCTCGATTGCCTCAACCAGATCAAGTGGGAGCAGGATGGCAGCTTGGCCTTCCGCAAAAACTGCCGCAACACCATCTGTGGCAGTTGCGCCATGCGCATCAACGGTAGGGCAGCCTTGGCTTGTGGCCGACATGTGGGCGAAGAGCTGGATCCCCGCAGCCCCCAGCCGCAGCCTATTCGCATCGGCCCTCTGGGAAACCTGCCCGTTCTGCGGGATCTGGTGGTGGATATGCAGCCCTTCTGGAACGATCTCAGCCGGGTGGATCCCTTTGTCAGCACGGCGGGGCGACGCATCCCGGAGCGAGAGTTTTTACAGCTGCCTGCCGAACGGGAGCATCTCAACGCTGCCGGTGGCTGTATTCTCTGCGGAGCCTGCTATTCCGATTGCAATGCCAAAGAGGTGAACCCAGAGTTTGTCGGCCCCCATGCTCTGGCCAGAGCCAACCGCCTCGTCCAAGACAGCCGCGACAGCCAACGGGAACAACGCCTGCAGGCTCTGGATAGCTTGGCTGGTGTCTGGGGCTGTACCCGCTGCTGGAACTGCAACAGCGTCTGCCCGATGGGCGTGGCACCTCTGGATCAAATCACCGAACTCAAACAGGGGATCCTCTCCCGCCATGCAGACAAGACCGCTGCTCTGCCCACCGACCGTTCCCCATCGCACGCTGTTCGCGCTATTCGGACGGAGTCCTTGCCCATAGCCATCCGCCACCGCAAGACTCTGGTGCAACTGGTGCGCTCCGGTGGTTGGATAGATGAGCGCCGCTTTGCCCTGCAGGTGGTGGGCCGGGATCCCAAAGGGCTGCTCAGCTTGGTGCCTTTGGGTCTGCGCCTGTTGGCCAGGGGCAAATTTCCCTTTCGCTTCCAGCCCTCTGCAGGGGCGGCGACGGTACGGCGGCTTATCGACACAGTTAGGCAGGAAGGAAGGGATCCCCTCTAGGCTCCAGTTTTGAGGTTGTCTTGGCCGGAAATCAATCTGGCACTCAAAATCCGATCCCCCACTTTGATGTGGCGCAGCACCTCCGTTCCCTCTGTAACGTACCCGAACACGGCATAGCGGCCATCCATGAGGTTTAACCCCGCCGGGGTGAGATCCGGCTCAGCCATAAAGATGAAGAACTGAGAAGAGGCGCTGTTGGGATCGTCGGGATAGCGGGCCATGGCCACCGTCCCTTCGGCGGAAAAGGGCAGAGCCGGTTCCACATCCCACAGGCCCATCTGATCAAAAGTCTGGCCGTAGCGGGGCATCACCTCGCCTTTGGCGCGAATCTCCATGGGGATGGTGCGAACCTTGCCCGTGGCCGGATCCACATAGCCATCGGCAGGGCCAGGGGGATCCCCGGCCTGCGCCAGGAAGAAGGTCTCCACCCGGTCAAAGGTCAGGCCATCGTAGAAGCCCCGCTGCACCAGGTCGGCAAAGTTGCCGGCAGTGATGGGGGCGCTGTAGCCATCTAAGGTGATCACCATGCGCCCAGCGGTGGTGTTTAGCTCCACCTCTGCCCGCCCCAAGAGCTGAGGCTTGTCGGCATACTCAGCAGGCACTGTGTAGGGGAAAGCCCCCACCCAGTTGTTTTCGAGGGATCCCAACTCGTCCACTAGACGGTCGTAGGCAGCGCGGGCCTCTTCTTTACCCTTGGATTTGCGCTCGCTGGCTTGGCCGATCACCCGCAACTGCTCCCGCAGCGCAGCCATCTGTTCAGAGGCTGGGGTCACCCGATCCGGAGGCAAGCCGGCCAGCAGGGAATCTCCATAGCGATCCAGAAGCCGCTCCACCTGGCGCACATCTCCCCGCACCGCTGACCAGCGGTTGTACTTCAGGTCGGTGTCGATTTTGGAGATGGCCTCATCAATTTCCAGCAGCTTCGTTTCCTGAATAGGCAACGCCCGCCGCAACAGGGTACGGGGATCCGTGATGGCATCCCCCTGGGGCAGAGCCAAGGCCGGGATCCCCCAGAGCGCCACCCCGCAGAGCAGAGCAGCTACGTAGAGGCCAATCCGGCAAAGGGATCCCCATTGCCAAAATCCTTGGGCACGCTGCGTCATGGTTCCTACCGACTGCAAAACCACTCCTGTCTCAGCCTGACATCCCACCGTCACAGGCGGCAAGCGCTGTCAAACCTCGATAGATATCTCCACGACTGGCTCACTCCACCTGGGGGAAAGCCGTCATCGCTACACGACGCTTTTGCGACCGCAATAGCGGGACCAACTTCTCCAAGGGCATGGCTACACGGCTCTCCTACCTAG
>NZ_JANSIC010000125.1:0-7617 GCF_047461955.1 Synechococcus sp. R55.7 | reverse complement strand
CTCCTGCTTAGCAGCTCCCTATGGTTGTCTCGGATCCCTTTGGCCTTGTTGTGCAAGAAGTGCAGCAGGGCGGGTACGCAGACCGAGTGAAAAAGCTGGTTTACTTTGCCTGCACCAGCACATGGGAAAGCGATGTCAGCAAGTTGAGCCAGATAGATCTGAAAGCCCTGCTGGAGCAGCTTTGCCGTGAGCACGCTACCCTTGATGCTTTGGGCCAACGCTTTCGAGAGGCCATCAGCCGCATCAACAAAAAAGCCGAGTATGCTCGCATCGCCAAGATGCTGCTAAGCAAGCTACAGCCCCTGTATCAACAGCCCCAAGCGGATCCCTCTAGCCCACTCATGCCCTCGCCCAAGGAGCCATCAGCTTGGGCCGCACCCTCGCCTATCTTGTCCTTGGAGTATGGAAGCCCACGACTGCAAAAGCAAGACTACGATCCCTTCGAGCTGCGGGCAGGGGTGATGCGGCAAACCAGCCCTTTGCGGGCCAAGCTGGTTCTGTTCACGGCTTTGTACCACAAAGTAGAGCCTACTCTGCAGGGGTTGGCGGCCCTGCGGCGCTACAGCCTGGACGAGCTGCTCAGAGCCCTCTACGATGCCTGCGCCTCCCCCCAAGAACTGGAAGCCCGGCTGAAGGAGGCGGTGCAGCAGTTGCAGGAGCCGGATCAGGATGGCCAAGCCGCCAATGCTGTGCTGCAGATGCTGAAGCCTCTTTACGTTGACGTGCCCCCAGCGACCCTCCCCGGCGGAGGATTGGCTGCTGAGCCTCTCTCCGCCAATCTGGATTGGCTGAATACCGAAGATGCCGCTCGCGCGGGCGAGGCAGAGTCCCTGGCCAGCCCCATGACTTGGATTGACGCTGGGATCCCAGAAGATGAGGAAGAACCTGCAGATCCTCTGGCTTTTGCAACCTGGACAACACCACCCGGCCCCTCTTCTGACCTGCGACAGGAGATCCCAGAGTCCTGCCGCCAACTGCTCCATCACAGCGCCGGATCCTTGATGGTTGCCATCGAGAATACCCTAAGCGAGTTGGGCAACGCCCTGGACGAAGGTCTGCAGGATGAGGATCCCGTCCAATATCTGACCCTCAAACACCAGGTGCTGCGCGGCTTCTTGAGGGATGTCGAGGGATCCGCCGCAATGTTCATGGGGATCTTGAAAAAGCTAGAACAATCGGAGTGGCGCCTGGTGCAGCCCCTGCGCGTCAGCAATGCAAAACAGGCTCTGCCGGAGGCGGTTACCGAAATGCCCGCTGAGCTGGCGGATCCCTATGCTTCCCTAAGACAGGTGTTGGCCAGCAGCGAGCTGGCCCGGCAAAAGCCGCAGTTGGAGCAGGAGGTGATGCGTTTGGTGCGGCGCAGCGTCGGCTCTGTCAAAACTGCTATCGAACAGGCCCTGAGCGAGTTGGGCAAGGCGTTGGATGAGCAGTTCCAAACCTGCACCCTAGAGGAAGCCTTGGTTCTCAAGTACCAAACACTACGCGCCTTTTTGCAGGAAGTGGGGGAGATCTCCACCAAATTTGCTGCTTTCTTGGATCGCATGGAGGAGGCAGAGCGCCGTCTGTTCGGGCTGGTTTGAAGCTCAAACCCGCTGTTTGGGGATCCCGTTCAACACTGGCGATCAGCTGCGCAGAGTGCTGGGGAAACGCCCGGATCCTTATCTAGAATAACCACCAGTGCAGCTCCTCTCTCACTTCTCTGAGCTCTCCCCTCTCTTCTATGGATGCCAAGGATCTGCTTCGGCTTTACCGGGCAGGACGGATCAACTTTGCCGGCGAGAACCTGGCCGCCCTTGACCTGAGCCGGGCCGATTTGATCGGGGTGGATCTCTCCCAAGCAAACCTGCACAGTGCCAATTTGATCTTCGCCTTCTTGGGGCGGGCCAAGCTGCAGAAGGCCAACCTCGTCGGGGCTAACCTCGGGGGGGCCAACCTCAGCCAGGCGGACTTGAGCGAGGCGGATCTCAGAGATGCCCAGTTGCACGGCGCCACCCTACAAGGAGCAGATTTGCATGGGGCCAACCTAACGCTGGCCCTGTTGATCGATGCCAACCTGCTGGATGCGGATCTGCGCTGGGCCAACCTCACCAGTGCCAACTTGGGAGGGGCTTGCCTGCGGGGGGCCAATCTCCGTTTCGATAGCCGCCGGGGAGCGGTACTGCGCAACGCCAACCTCAGCCGCGCTGATCTCAGCGGAGCCAACCTGTCGGGAGCGGATTTGACACGGGCCGACCTGAGCGGGGCCAACCTAAAAGAGGCCAGTTTGATCAAGGCCAACTTGCAAGGGGCCAGCCTGCAGCAAGCCCGTTTGCAGGGAGCCATCCTGAGCGAGACCGACCTGAGGGGGGTTTCTTTTTTGGGGGCAGACCTGCAAGGGGTGCAGATGGCGCGGGCCAACTTGAAGGAGGCGATACTTCGCCAGGTGAATCTGACAGAGGCCAACTTGAGCGAGGCGGATCTGGCCGCAGCCGATCTTTCCGCCAGTTGTCTGTGCTCGGCCAAACTGGCGCGGGCAGATCTGAGTCGGGCCAATCTGGCCGGGGCCGATTTGCGGTGTGCCAACCTGGTGGATGCCTATTTGGGCCGCACCAACCTGGAAAATGCCGATCTCGGCGAGGCAATCCTAACCCGAGCCGATCTGAGCACAGCCAACCTCAGCGGGGCCAATTTGCGCGGGGCAACTCTGCCGGATGGACGGGTAGGCTGATTGGACAGACTCGCTACCGTATGAGGACGAGGATTCTTGTCCCTGAGTGAGACGGGGATCCGCCCCGGAAAAGGTGAGGTTTTCCCCTGCCCCAGAGGGGCCACAACCGCTACCCTACAAGGGAAGGATGGGTCAAAGAGATCCGTGAACAGCCGCCGATTTCTGTCCTTGATGGAAGCTTTGTGGGCCGATCTGCCCTTGCCGGAATGGTTGCCGGGGGCAGGAGAGCGCTCCTGGCAGCAGACGGTGGCAGCCCTGCTCCAGCTATGGCAAGAAGTTGGACAGTTTGGGGTGGTGATCGGTGGGCCGGTGTCTTGGTGGCCCCCCTGGGTGGTTCGGGATCCGCTGCCTCAACTGCCGTCGCCCATTGACGCTCCAGAACCGAACCTGAAGCTGCGGGAGCTGGCCCGTGAAGATCCCTGGCTGTTTACCCCCGACTTGTCCCCCGAGTCGATTCTGACCCCTGGCCAGACGGTGATCCCTCTCCTGCCGCAGGATCCCCTGGTGGAGGAGCCTTTTTTGCTGGTGCTCACCCCTGTTTTTTCGGCGGTGGCCGCCCAAGGGCATCACCCCCACACGCGGCAGAGGGGGATGATGGTGTCTTTTGAGCCGGAAGTGGTGCATCGGGCTTGGCAGATCCTAGAGCAGCGGGTTCAACAGGGTAGGCCGGATCGCTTGCCCTTCTGGCAGGAGCTGATCAAGCACCATCCCCTCATGGAGCCTCATGTGCGGGTGCTGGCCCGCTTCAGCAGCCTTCTTCTGCTGGGAAACCTGGCCGAGTCGGGATCCCCGCCCGCTCGCTTACCCCCCGCCAGAGCCGAGAACTCCCCTGCGCCCACAACCCGGCCAGAAGATTGGCAGAAGCGGCGGTCTCCTCCTTCCCATGGCCAGCCTGCCGGTCAAGGCCAACAGAACAGCCTTTCGGAGGCAGAACTGTTGCGGGCTCTCATCCACGAGATCCAGACGCCCCTCAGCACCATCCGCACCTTGGTTAGTCTCATCCTGAAGCGGCACGATCTGCCGTCGCGGGTACGGGAATACGTGGAGAAAATTGACCGCGAATGTACCGAGCAAATCAACCGCTTCGGGCTGTTTTTCCAGGCTACAGAAACGGTGATGCCCGCTGCTACCCCACAGGAGGGGCGTCGGCTTCAGCTAGAGCCCATTGCGCTGGTGGACTTGGTGCGGCAAAACCTGCCTCGCTGGCAGGAGCAGGTGGAACGGCGGGGATCCCAACTGGAGTTGGAGATTCCCGATGAGCTGCCGGATGTGGTCAGCGATCCCAAGGCGCTGGAAGCGGTGCTGTTTGGCATGGTCGACCGCATTGCCCGCAGCACGCCGGCTGGCAGCCACATTCGCGCCCAGTTGGTCAGCGCAGGGGAGCTGGTCAAACTTCAGTTTCAGGTCAACACACCTGAGGGCAGCGACGCCACTGTTGCCTCAGAGCCCAAATCCCCTCAGGCGATTGGGCAGTTGTTGGTCGTGCAGCCGGACACAGGTGCAGTGAGCCTCAGTCTTCCCGTCACCCAAACTCTGTTCCGCGCCTTGGGGGGCTACCTCACCGTGCGCCATCGCGCCCGTCGGGGGGAAGTTCTCAACATCTACCTGCCCCGCCAGCTATAAGCCACCCAGTTGGGATCCCGATAGCGTCTCAGGATTGATATGGCGGATTGCAGGGGAGGTAGGGCTAGGATCGATCTGCCAGCGCCGGGAGAGTCTAGGGATTGGATCCATGCCGAGAGCCAGAAAAGTTGCTGAACACCACCCAGAGCCTGAACCCGTCTGCGGAGCCGGAGAACCCAAGGTTAAGGGGGTCACTCTCTCTGCCCAGCAGCTTTCCACTTTGCTTCACGAAATGCGCAATCCTCTCACCGCCCTGAGCACGCTGGCCAAGTTATTGCAAAAACGCTTGCCCCCCGAGGATCGCAACCACTGGATTGGCCTGAGCATTGAACAGGAGTGCAAGCATTTGCAGGAGCTGCTGGCGGAGTTCGAGCGTTTGGACGGGATCCCGGCCCCCCTCCAGCTTCAGCCCCTCTCCTTGGCCGACCTGCTGCGGGAGTGGATCCCCATCTATCAAGCCTTGGCCGAAACGCAGGGACACCACTTTCAAGCCGTTCTGCCCCCTTCCCTACCCCCTGTACAAGCCGATCCGCGTGCCCTGCGGCAGGTGCTTGATAACTTGATCGACAACGCTTGCAAGTACACCCCGCCCCCAGGTGAGATCCGGCTGAAGGTGGAGCTGGGTGAAGATCCCTCAACTGCTTCGCAATGGGAAGTGTTCGTTGCCGTCTGCGACAACGGCCCCGGCATCCACCCTGAGAACCTGGAGCGGATCTTCGATCCCTTTTTTCGGGCAGATCTTTCTAAGCCGGGGCAGGGGCTGGGGTTGGCCATCAGCCGCGACTTGGCCACCCGGATGGGCGGAGATCTCCAGGTGGAAAGCTCCCCCCAAGGCTCCTGTTTTTGCCTGAGATTGCCCACAGGTTAGTAGGAAGATTGTAGAGATATGGGATGGCAGGTGCCGCCAAACGCTTGAACGCTACCCAGGAGCTGCAGATGGCCTCTTCTCCCCCAGCCAAACCCGAACCCCCTGCTGCCAGTCCAGCAGCCCGCATTCTGCTAGTAGATGATGAACCCGGCTTACGGGAAGCGGTGCAAGCCTACCTCGAGGACAGCGGCTTTGAGGTGATCCCGGCGGCCAACGCCCAGCAGGCTCTGCAACTGCTCAGCACGGCCCAGCCTCAGTTGATCATCTCCGACATCATGATGCCGGGCATGGATGGCTATCAATTTTTGGCCCAACTGCGAAAACTCGAGCCCTACAGCCATCTGCCGGTGGTGTTCCTCACCGCCAAGGGGATGACCGCCGACCGCATCCAGGGTTACCGGGCCGGTGTCGATGCCTATTTGCCCAAGCCCTTCGATCCGGAGGAGCTGGTGGCCATTGTCTCCAATCTCATTGAGCGATCCCGCGCTGCCAGCCCTTCGGAGGTGGTGGCCCGCGAGCTGGCCTCGATTCGCGCCCTGCTGTCGGAGCGCACCCTTGCCACAGCCACGCCTGCCCAGACCTCTGCCCCCACCCCCCTGCCCCCACCCATCAAGGTAGAGCTGACGCCGCGGGAACAACAGGTGTTGGAGAAGGTGGCAGAAGGGCTGATGAACAAGGAGATTGCCAAGCAGCTGCAAACCAGCGTGCGCAACGTGGAAAAATACGTCACCCGCCTGCTGAACAAGACAGGCACCAGCAGCCGCACCGAGCTGGTTCGCTATGCCCTTACCTATGGCCTAATTCGGCTATAGCCCTCACCCCCAACCCCTAGGAAGACTGAAGAACGTGAGACACGGTTTTATCGCTGGGGCTTTGGTGGCACAGTAACCAGCAGCTCCGACCCAAAGGCGTGATCCCCGGCAGGGTAGCTGGTAATGCCCAGCCCATCGATGCGGGTCAGCAGCTCACGGGCCTCCGGCTCCAAGCCTGCCAAACCACCCGGTAGTGTGGCCTCCAGCACTGTTCGGATCCCTTGCCAATTCAGCAAAAAGTAGCCGTAGTTGGGCTTGGGCAACTGATCGTAGAGGGTTTTCAGCGGCTCGGTTTGGGGAAGCAAATTGCCCTGGCGTTGGGCGAGGGTTTGCAGCGCCGCCGTGCTGCTGGTCACGATCAAATAGTTGCCTTCCCAGGCGCGGGTCAAAAGCGGGCGGTTAAACAAGGGATCCGCCCAGATCACCTGCCCACCGGCTTCCGTTACCCCTACTCCCGATTCTTGGGCCAGCCGATCCAACTGAGTCAGGGCCGCGTTGGCCTTGTCTTTTTGGCTGGTCTCGATCACCAAGGCTGCTCCCATGCCCTGCAACAGGGGATGGGCCTGGGCATCCGGTGCCACCAGCAGGGCCATCTCCCCATCCATCCAAGCCAGCAGATCTTTTTCCAAGTCCAAACGGGTATTGGCGCGAAACTCAGCCCGCAGCTCCTCTAACGACTCCTTGACCGGCGGATCTTTTTCCAGCTCAGGCATAACGGCTTGCCAGCGCTGGGCAATCTGCTGGGTGGTCAGCACCGCCAAGGCATTGCCGGGCAGCCGCTGAATGAGTTCGCCGCGAGCCGTTTGCCACCCCCCCTGCACCTGGGTTTTCGGATCGGTCTGGGTCAACATGCGCAGCCGTAGGCCCTGCTCTTGCCAGTGGGCAGCCATGGCCAAAGAGCGCAGGGGTTGCAGGGATCCCAGCGTCGCTGGATCCAAATCCTGCATCCAGTCTTGGAAAGACTCGGGATCCTCCTGCAAAGCCTGGAAGTTGAAGTAGGCAAAGGCCAGCGTGCCGCTCTTCTTGTAGAGGTCGCCAACGGCGGTGCGGAAACTTTCGGAGCGGCCAATCGGCTCTGCTTCGCCGCGATACACAGCAATCGCCTGCTGCATCACCCTCGGGTCGTTGGCCACCGCCACAAAACGGTTGCCAAACTCAGCAGTTACCCATCGCTCGCCCGGCTCTCCGTTGGTTTGCACATACAAGGTGACCCCTTGCTCCTGGCGCTGCTCGAAGTTGGCCCCTTCTGCTGCTGCCTGTTGCCGCACCTGGGCCAAGAATTGCCCAGACAAATCAGCGTTGCGGGTGCTGGCTCCAAACAGGATCCCAGGCACCGGCTCGGCAGCTCCGGGCACCAGACTGGGGATCACCACTGCCATCGTGAATTGCTCGCCAGCCCAAGCTTGCATCTCTTCCCGAGAGAACTCCTTGCCGGTTTCAGCCAAAGCTTCTGCCGTCCAGCTCTCCCACTGGGCCAAAAGGTCAGGGTGAGTGCGAAAAGATTCTTCCGGTTGGGTAGAAAAGGTCAGCACCAGGGGCGCCGACTGGGGAACCAGCGCGGTTTCCGGCAGAACATCGCCGGGCAACTGTACCTGTGGCCCTCTGAG
>NZ_JANSIC010000124.1:5215-7695 GCF_047461955.1 Synechococcus sp. R55.7 | reverse complement strand
TGGGCAGTGTGGGCCCTTGAGTGGCCAACCATCAGCGTTTCAGAGGCAAGGGATCCTTGCATATTCCTTTCCACCTAAATTCCTGAATTCCTGAGACTTCTTGAGGCTGTACAAGCAGCCCAGCCAAGACTGGAATACCCAGTGAGCAGGGGATCAGCCACCCACCGGGCATCCGGCCTGCTAAGAAGAAGTAGGCTCCGCTTCCGCCAGTGCCAGCTCCCGCACGCTCTGCAACTGAGCAGCAAAGTAGTCCAGCGTCTCTTTGCTGTGCAAGCCGTAGTCGTAGGGGCCAGTTAGCAGAATGGGATCCCCATAAAAGTTGGGATGGGGCGGGGGAGAAGAAGTTGTCCACTCCAGTGTCAGGGCCTGCCAAGGATTATCCCCAGCTTTTGGCCCGGCCACCCAGGAGTAGATGGCGTTAACCAAAAAGGGCAGGGTGGAAATGGCCAGAACAAAGGCCCCCACCGAGCTGATCCAGTTGAGGTCGGCAAATTGGGGATCGTACTGGGCCACCCGGCGGGGCATCCCCATCAGGCCCAGCTTGTGCATCGGCAAGAAGCACATGTTAAAGCCGACAAAGGTCAACACAAAGTGCACCCGCCCCCAAAACTCGTTCAGCAGCCGCCCCGTCATCTTGGGGAACCAGTGGTAGATGCCGGCATAGATCCCAAAGACGCTGCCGCCAAACAACACGTAGTGTAGGTGGGCCACCACAAAGTAGGTGTCGTGAACGTGGATATCCAGGGGCACCGAGGCGAGGATAATCCCGCTCAAGCCGCCGATCACGAACATCGAGACAAAACCCATGCCAAACAGCATGGCCGAGCGGAAGTGGATTTTGCCGCCCCACAAAGTGGCCAGCCAGCTAAACACCTTGATCCCAGTGGGAACGGCAATGGCCATGGTGGCGATCATGAAGAACACCCGCATCCAGTCAGGGGTGCCACTGGTGAACATGTGGTGCGCCCAGACGATCAACCCCAAAAAGCAGATGGCCAAGCTGGAGTAGGCGATGGCCTTGTAGGCAAAGATGGGCTTGCGGGCATGCACCGGCAAAATCTCCGAGATCATGCCAAAGACCGGCAAGATCATGATGTACACCGCCGGGTGGGAGTAGAACCAGAACATGTGCTGGTAGACCACCGGATCCCCGCCGCCGCTGGGGTTGAAAAAGGCCGTACCCGCCAACAGGTCAAAGCTAAGCAAAATCAACGCACCAGCCAGAACCGGTGTTGCAATGAGGGTAAGAATAGACGCTGCCAGCATGGCCCAGCAAAACAGCGGCATGTCTTCCATCTTCATGCCGGGCATGCGCATCTTCAGAATGGTGGTGATGAAGTTAACCGCCGCCAGGATGGAAGAGGTTCCTGCCAACAAAATGCTCAGGATCCAGAGTTCTTCCCCCACCTTGCCGCTGATCAAGCTGAGGGGGGGGTAGGAAGTCCAGCCGGCAGCCGGAGCCTCTATGAACAGGCTGGCCAAAAGCAGGATCCCTGTGGGCGGAACCAGCCAAAAGGCCACTGCATTCAGCTTGGGGAAGGCCATATCCCGCGCCCCGATCATCAGCGGTACCAGGTAGTTGCCAAAGCCCCCTGTCAGCGCCGGCACGATCCACAAGAAGATCATGATCGTGGCGTGCAGGGTAAAGGCGCCGTTGTACCGCTCAAAGCCGAGAAAGTCCGCCTCCGGGGTAGCCAGCTCTGCCCTTACTGCCGTCGCCAGCGCCCCTCCCACCAAGTAGAAGAAAAAGGTGGTCACCAAGTACTGGATCCCGATGACCTTGTGGTCGGTGGAAAAAGTAAAGAAGCGCCACCAAGGCTCAGCAGGAAGTTCCAGTTCAACCTTCGGTGCAGCAACAAGTCTTGGGCTGTCTTGCAGCTGGGTCATTGCACAAAAGCTCCTATATCGCGTTGGCAGAATGTTGTTCCCACAAGCGCAGGCCAAAGGGGCGTCAGGGATCCCGGCTAGCCTGCGGAAGGAAGGGATCCAGAATGGGACTGGAGAGACTTCAAATCTGAGGGGGAGACGCCCAAACGCTGGTGGTGGACATGGGCAAAGGCAGACTCGGCCTCAGGGGAGCCTGGCCGAGGAGAGGGATGGACTGGCGAGAAATCTGAAACGAGGGCCAAGGTGCTGCCCTCGCCACGGGCGGCCAAAACTTGCTCCTGCTGCCAGCGCTCGAAGTCTTCCGGCGTATCCACAAACAATTGCCCTGCCATCACCCCATGATAGGGGCCGCACAGCTCTGCGCAGATGATGGGGTACTGCCCCAGTTGGGTAGGCACAAACTCCAGGTGGGTCTCTCGGCCCGGGATCACATCCTGCTTGAGGCGAAACTGCGGCACCCAGAAGGCATGGTTCACATCCAGAGCCGTCATATCCAAGCGCACCCGCTTGTTTAGAGGAAGGTGCAGCTCGCTGGCCACCAGGCCGGAATCCGGGTAGGTGAACATCCAAGCATATTGCATGCCCTGAACTTG
>NZ_JANSIC010000124.1:2203-5115 GCF_047461955.1 Synechococcus sp. R55.7 | reverse complement strand
GCTGGCCAAGCCCAACCAAAGAATGATCACCGCCGGCACCGCCGTCCACACGATCTCCAGCAGCACATTGCCGTGGCTGGGATCCCCGTCGCCTTTGTCGCCTCGCCGCTTGCGGTAGCGGACAATACAGTAGAGAAGTACACCCTGTACCACCAAAAAGATCCCTGTGGCAATGGTTATGGTGCTGTTAAAGAGGCTGTCGAACAAGGGGGCTGATTCGGCAGCAGATTCGGGAAGCAGATGGTGGTTTTGCCCGTACCAAAGGCTGGCAAGGGTCAGGAGGATCCCCATAGCCACCAAGATGATGTTGCTCAGCGCACTCACGACTGCTTTTCCCCAATACAAAGAGCGTCCATCCTAGCAGATAATCTGCTCACAGCGTCTGCAAACTACCTTGCTCAACTTAATCCGTCGTTTTTTACTGTTGCCGTTTTTTATTTTTGTTTGCATTGTTTACGGAGTTTACAAAGTTTTCCGATTGTAGAGTCTGCTTCGCTGCGCACGGCTTCTCCACTAGTATCAGATAGTAGTCTGCGGGAGAGAGAAACCCTGCAGGCTTATGGATCTCTTCAGGATCTTTCAGGGTGAGCAGTGACGAGGCGGAGCTTTGGTTCCGAGATTTTCGGCAGACCTGTGTAAGGGCGGTACCACATTGAAGGCTGGCTCTGGTTGAGGGTCATCTCTCCAAGCTGAGATTTTTGCTGGCTGTAGACTGAGGTAGGGTGGGATAACCCCGCAATTGGGCTGGTTTGGACAGGTTTTCTCTCTTTAATCTCTGCTTCTGTTTAATCTCTGCTTCGCTTTCCCCAATGTCTTCTCCCCATTCACTGGCGACCTTGCTATCTGATCCAGGGGATCCCTTGCCGATCCAGACTCCATCAACGGTCTCGGAATTGGCCGGAATCTTAAAGGAGTGCCAAGGGCGGAAAGTGCTGCCGCTGGGGCAGGGGAGCAAGTGGGGCTGGGCCCACTCTGTGGAGCCGGTGGATTTGGTTCTCAGCACGCGCGGCTTACGCCGGCTCATCGACCATGCGGCTGCTGATCTCACCGTCACGGTGGAAGCCGGTATGACTTTGGCGGAACTGCAACCCATTTTGGCGGAGCGAGGGCAATGGTGGCCGGTGGATCCCCTCTATCCGGAGCGGGCTACCCTGGGGGGCATTATCGCCACTGCCGATACGGGTTCTCTGCGCTGGCGTTACGGCGGGATCCGCGACTTGCTGCTGGGCATAGCCTGGGTGCGGGCGGATGGGGAGGTGGCCAAAGCGGGCGGGCGGGTTGTCAAGAATGTTGCTGGCTATGACCTGATGAAGCTGTTCACCGGATCCTTGGGCAGCCTAGGAATTTTGACCCAGGTGAGCCTACGGCTTTACCCGTTGCCGGCAGCTCAGTCTACTTTGCTGGCCATAGGATCTTTGCCGGAGCTGGAGGTCCTGTGTCAGCAGGTGCTGACCGGCCCGGTTAACCCTGTGGGGGTGGATCTCTGGCTAAGGGCAGAGGGATCCCAAGTTTGGCTCAGCTTTCACGGCTCGGAGCGGGCGATTGCCCAGCAGATGGCCCAAACGCGGCGGCTGGCCCCTGCAGGGCTGACTTTGCAGGAAGTGAATCCCGACTCTCTGCCCCTGCCTCAACCCGGCTCAGGGGCGGTGCTGGCCAAGTTCGGGTGCCTGCCCAGTCAGAGCTTGGCAACACTGGAGCAGTTTCAAACCCTGTTTCCTGGAGCTCAGGTGCAACTGCACCGAGGCTGTGGGCTAGGACGGGCTTGGCTGGTTCAGCCAGAAGTGGGATCCCTGATGCAACTGCAGCGCTACCTCAAGTCTGCGGGCGGATTTCTCCTGCTTCTGGAGGCGCCGCCGGCTCTGAAGAAGGCTCTTGCCCATGACTTTGGCCCGGTTGCCAGCCTAATGCGCAAGCTGAAGCAGCAATTTGACCCTGCCGGCACCTTCAGCCCCAGCTTGATATAGGCACTGCCCCTGTCACCGCTCCTTCCCCGGGATCCCTCTGGCCAAACGTCTTGTTCCGGTGCATGATAGATCTATAAGAAATTGAAACATTTCTTAACATCATTTCTCAGTATCTCAGCGTCAAAGCTAGGAGAGGGATCAGCATGAGCATCGAGTGGCAGCGGATACTCCGCGTTGGGGTGGGCTTTTGCCTTGGGCTGTTGATTGCGGTGGGCGGGGGATCCCTGACCTGGGCGCAACCTGCCCTGCCGGTGGTGCCGATGGAGTTGCCCCAGCCGCCTGTGCCGGTCTTGGACTTAGCGGATCAGTTGACCAGCAATCAGGAAGCTCAACTGGCCCAGCATCTGAACAAGTTAGAGCAAGACACCGGCTGGAAGCTGCGGGTGCTGACTCAGTTCGACCAAACACCGGGTCGTCAGGTGAAGGAATACTGGGGCTTGAATGAGCGCAGCGTTCTGATGGTGGCGGATCCCAGGGGGGGCAACTTACTGGCGTTTAATGTGGGGGATGCTGTGCGCGAGATCTTGCCACGTACCTTTTGGATTGAGCTGCAATCTCGCTTTGGCAACCAATTCTATGTGCGGGAGCACGGCACCCACCGCGCCATCCTGGAGACCGTGGATGTTTTGGATCGCTGCTTTCATCAGGGAGGCTGCCGCGTGGTGCCCGGCCTGCCTCAGGAGCAGTGGATCCTAACGCTGGTGACCTCGATTTTGGGCGGGATTGTCTTCGGGTTTGCCGGCAAGCCCCGCCATGCGGAGGAGCTGTTTAACTGGCGTTGGGCCTTGCTCATTTCTCCCCTGTGGTTCATTTTGTTCGGGGCTTTCGGTATCGGCCCGGTGGTCACACGCACGCAGGATTGGATCCCGGTCTTGCGCAACGTCTTGGGGTTTCTGGCAGGGGCTTTGGTGATCTACCTGGCTCCCATTGCTCGCCCGGCAGTGGATC
>NZ_JANSIC010000124.1:0-2103 GCF_047461955.1 Synechococcus sp. R55.7 | reverse complement strand
AAATTGCTGGTGTAGCTCAGTTGGTAGAGCACTCGACTTGTAATCGAGCGGTCGTCAGTTCGAATCTGACCATCAGCTTCTGGTGCCATGGAACTTGGCTCTGCTGTCTCCTCTCGCTGAAGCCGAACTCAGCTTCTACACTGGTGGTTAGATTGGCATTAGCGGGATCCCTGGGTCTTGTTGACAGGAGGCCAAGGCCGATCCCTGCTCAGTTTGGCATACCTACTCAGCCGATTGGGTTGTTCTCCTGATTCTCCTTGGATGTCTATGTCCGGTCTCCCAGCCGCTACGGTTCGTCGATTGCAAAAGCTGCCCCAGGTGCCCTCGGTGTGGGAAGGGGATCGCCACAAGCTCTCAGGATCGCCACCCATGGGATCCCAAACGGAAGGGGAGTGCATTCTTTGGGTAGATGGCGTTCAGGGCGTGGTACGGGCCATGGAAGTGGTGCCCGCCGATTCTGGCTTTGAGCCGATGGTGCGAACCTTGATTGTGGCCATGGAGCGGCCCCATGCTGCCTCACCTGCTCGCCCCCAGAAGATCATCGTGCGGGATCGAGAGGTGCAATTTTTCTTGCGCGGCATCCTGCACGAGCTGGACATTAAGGTGGAATGCCAGCCGGAATTGCCTCTAATCGACGAGATCCTGCAGAGCTTTGAAGAGGCCAACGAACGGATCCCTCCCCCTCTGCCGGAACACTATGTTGAGTTGCTGGCCGGCAAAGCCCTTACCCTCTGGCGAGATGCTCCCTGGGATTACCTAGAGGATCACCAAATCTTGGCCATCGACCTAGATCACTGGGACATCCAAACCCTTTATGTCTCGGTGATGGGGCGGTTGGGCATGGAGTATGGGGTGCTTTTTTATCGCTCGCTGCCCTCTCTTAAACAGTTTCGCCAGGATGCGGCCCAGCCGGCCACTCCCGAAGAAATGGAGGAGGCTTTCCTCAGACAAGATTGTCTCTATCTCACCTTCCAAGCTGGCAATCCTGAACTCAACGAACTGCCGGATCTGGACTTGGCAGAGTTGGATCCCGAGGAAATTGAGCCGAACTTCGGCACCATTCACCCCCTGGAAGGCTTGCGCGTGACTTTGCAGGAGGATGAGGCGGCGGCCTTATCGGTGGCCTTGGAAGCCTTGCATCGCTTCTTCAAGCAGTACCACCGCAAGCTGGAAGATGACTTTCGACCCTATCAAGGCCGGTACCGCATTCCCAACCCCCAAGAGAAGGGAGCAACCCTTTCGGTGCAGGTGCGCACCCTGCCGGACGTGGCCGAAGAGCTGCTGGAGCTGGAAGGGGAGGAGGAAGAACCTGCCCAAACCCTGCTGCGGGATGATTTGGTGCCGGAAGGGGCGCAGATAGGTCTGGGGGTCTTGCCGTGGACAACGGTGGAAATGCTGCGGCGCACGGGGCAATGGCATCCCCTCCCCCAAAGCAAGCTGGTGAAAAATGGAGAAGGGCTGCCGGTGGTGATTGTGCGCACCTCTCGATCAAAAGCAAAGCAGCTCATCGAGAATTTGCGTGGGGAAGGTGGGCCGCAAGGCGTTTGTTTCAACACAGGGGTGGATCCCTTCGATGGCGATCGCTACGACTTGGAAATTGTGCAAACGGGCAATCGCGATCTGCACCTGTTTGGAGAGTTTCCCGAAGATGATCCCGTTCACTCCATGGCTCGCAAGCGCTGGGAGCGGCGTTGCCGGGATACGGGTGGCTATTGCGGCTTGGTGGTGGCGATGGGGGTGAATTCTACGCGCCCAGAGCTGCAAGTGCGCCACATTCTGGCCTTGTTTGAGATGCAGGCTTTGAACCCAACGGGACTGGGACTGGGGCCGATGGTGCGGATTAGCCGACAATTGCACTTGCCTTGACCGTCCAGATGGAGGCAGGTTAGGTGCTGCTGGTAACCTGAGCAACTTTCTCCCAGCCGGGATCCCTTCTTTCTATCTCTGGCAGGTTTACCGGGCGGTGATTCGGTTTTTCCAGGGATCCACGCTATCTTGGCTCTGGTTCTCTCCTGGGTGCTGACCGGCAAAATAGCTCGACAAAGCATCTCGACAAAGCATACAGTGGCCCTATCATCTGGGGGCTCTGGTATTGACCCTCAG